>JBGPBA010000001.1:0-17467 GCA_041481005.1 Candidatus Krumholzibacteriia bacterium
GCTACCAGTATCCCGACCGCGAGTTCGCGAGGGATTTCTACACGAATTGGTCGGTCGGTGTAGTGGCCGAGCTCAATGTTTTCGATTGGGGCAAAACCGCCTACCGAACGCAGGAATCGAAGAGCAGGCTGGTACAGGTCGAGATCTCGGAGCAGAGCGCCCGTGACGCCGTCACCCTCGACGTCACGAGGACCTACCTCGCGCTCGTCGAGGCGCGGGACGAGATCGACGTTTCCCGCGAGGCCGTGGCGCAAGCGGAAGAAAACTACCGCGTGACGGACGAGAGGCTCAAGGAGGGGCTCGCAACCAACACCGACCTCCTCGACGCCGAGATCCTCCTCACGAACGCGAGGATCACCTTCAGCAACGCCCTGGTCGACTACGTGATCGCCCAGGCGGATCTCGCCCGGGCTATGGGCGAGTCGAGCCGGTGACGGCCGGCGGGGTCACTTTTTTACTTGTCAAAATTAGTTTACAGTATTGGCACAATGCATTAGTATAACCGGCGGCTGGGACGCTCGCACTCGAAGCGAGCGTACGGGAAGACGCGAATGATAGAAGGAATCGGCATCGATGCGGTGGCGATTTCGCGAATCGAAAGGCTCCTCGAGATCCGCGGGGAACGGTTCCTCAAGAAGGTGTTCTCCGGAGAGGAGATCGAGGAGGGGATGAAACGGTACGACCGAGCCGCCTTCTTCGCCGTTCGATTCGCAGCCCGGGAGGCATTTGTCAAGGCTCTCGGGACGGGATTCGCGAGCGGCGTATCGATGCGCGACGTCGAGGTGACAAAGGGAGAGCTCGGGGCCCCGCGGCTCCGTCTCTCGGAGCGGCTTGCGGCCTCTCTCGCGTCGAGAGGGATCGCCCGATGGCACCTCAGTCTCGCGCACGAAGGGGACACCGCCCAGGCCATCGTCGTTCTCGAGGGATCGTGAAGCTCTCGCCGTTCTGAAAGGAGAAGTGTATGAGAGAAATCCCGAAGAATATGATCGGATTCAGCGGCAAGTATTTCGTTCAAGCGATGCTCATTAGAGAGGGGCTTCCCTGCATGCAGGGCAAGGAGGGGGTCGATCTCCTCGTGAGATTGACGAAGCCCCGCCGCCAGTTCTCAATCTTCGTCGTCACGAATCTACAGCCGAAGCGGGCGGGCGGCAAGGGGAAGGAGGCGCTCGACTGGTGGATTCCCGATTCCGTCAACTCCGACATTATCGCCTGCGTCGACCTGAGCGAGCTGAGAATATGGCTTTTCGAGCGCGAGGAGCTCCCGAAGCTCGCCCAGCAGAAGACGGCCTCCAAGTACCATCTCTATATGTACACGGAGAAGGAGGTCGCGCTCCGGGGCAAGCAGAGCATGAAGTTCGACTACGAGTTCGAGGCCTACAAGCTCGAGAACCGGGTGCACCGGGGAATGTTCGACAAGCGGCCCCGCCGCCTGACGGGCGTCCCGGCGAAGCGGCGCGGGACGAGAAAGCGGACCCGCGGGAAACGGGCGACGAAGGGTACGGCGAAGCGGGCCCGGCGGGGAGCCGCGAAACGCGCCCCCAGGGCCGCGAAGGTCGCATCGAAGCGGGCCCGCAAGCGCCCGGCGCCGAAGCGGGCCGCGCGGCGCGCCGCACGGAAGGTCACCCGGGCCGGGGCGCCGCGGTAAAGCCCCATGGCTTTCGCGAACCGCTTCGGATGGTCGGTCTCGCGTGAGGCGATCTTTAAAACGTGCCGCCGGCGCTACTATTTTCATTACTACCTGAGCTGGGGAGGCTGGGACGCGGGCGCGAGCGCGCTCGTCCGAGAGGCGTTTAAGCTCAAGCGTCTCGTCTCCCTCTTTCTCTGGCGCGGCCAGCTCGTCCACTACGTCGCCTCGAAGTTCCTCCAATCGATGAAGGCGAAGGGGAGAATCCCGGCCAGGGAAGCCGTCATCGCGTATACCCTCGAGCGGTTCGATGCGCAGCTCGAGTTCTCCCGGTCGAGGCGCTACCTCACGACCCCGAAGAAAAGCAGGGATCGCCTCAACATCGACTGGCTCGCGCTCTTCGAGCACGAGTACGGACGCGAGATCGGGGCCGACCCCCTCGCGGGGGTGCGTTCCGAGTGCGTTCGGGGGGTCGAGGGGCTCTTCGAATGCCCGCTCGTCGGCTCCCTCCTCGAGACCGAGCCGCGGATGTGGGTCATCGAGGATCTCGACAGCGGCGCCTTCGCCGAGCAGTTCCAGGTCGGCGGGGTCCCCGTGTTCGTCAAAACGGACTTCATCTTTCGCGATCGCGATGGGCAACTCTGCATCGTCGACTGGAAAACCTTCTCCGGCAAGGAGCCGGCGGTCGACACGAAAGAGGAGGAGCCGAAAGACGCGGCCGTTCAGCTCGGCGTGTACCAGTATTACGCGTCCCAGGTTCTCGGCGAGCCGCTCGGCTCGATTCGGCTCTACGAGGTCAACCTCCTTGATCACGGGCGCGTGAAAGAGCACGCGGCGAACGAGGAGTCGTTCAACGCCGCCGAGCGACGCATCGCGGAGGGAATCGGCGCGCTGGCCTCCGAGCTCGTTCGCGGCGATACGACCCGCAACGAAGCCCTCCCGCCGGAGCATTTCCCGAAAATAGAGAACGGCAGGTGCAGGTTCTGCAATTTCTTCAGGATCTGCAAGGATGAGAGCTCGCCGCTCCGGCTTCCATGATCGGCCCGCCCGCGGCCGCCGCTTCGCACGTCAAAGCGAGAGAAAATCCCTGATCGCCCGAACGAGCGGCTCGGTCCCGAATCTGACGGGGTCGGTCACGGGGAGCCGCGTGTCGCGCTCCGCTTCCTCGACGGCCCGCCGCGCGGAACCCGCGTCCACGTCGAATGTGTTGAGGGCGATCCCGATGACGGGGATCTTCCGAATCCCCTCGATCGAATGCTCGTAGAGCCGGACGAGCTCGGGCAACGCCGGTATCGGCACCGGATAGTTTCTGACGGATGTTCTCGTCGGCTGATGGCAGAGAATGAACCCCCGCGGCATCGCCCCGGCGATCATCCCGAAGGTGACCCCCGCGTAGCCGGGGTGGATAATCGAGCCCTGACCTTCGAGGAGAACGACGTCCGCGCCGGGGGCCGACTCGCGGACGAGCCGCTCGGTGGCGCCCCCGATGAAATCGGCGACGACTCGATCGACGGGGATGCCCCGGCCGACGATCATGATCCCCGTCTGCCCCGAGGGCGCGAAGGCCGAGCGGACGCCCGCGCGCACGAGTCCGTCGTGTATCTCGAGCGAGGCGGTCATCTTTCCCGTGTTGCAGTCGGAGCCGACGGTGAGAATAACGGGGCACGCCGCGCCGCCCGCTCCGCTCGAGACGCCGAGGTCGTCGGGGGGACGCCGCACGTCCCACAGAACCACCCCCGCGCGCCGCGCGCGTCCGGCGAGGTCCGGATCGTCCCCGAGGAATCGGTGCATCCCGCTCGTCACGTGGAGACCGGCTTCGATCGCCTGGACGACCGCGTCGCGATCTCCCGGCGCGAGCATCCCACCCCGCGGCGCGGTGCCGAGCACGAGCGTATTGGGCTTGCGTTCGAGCGCCTCGGCGAGGGAAGCGACCACGGGGATGCTCCCGCCGAACCCGAGCACGCGTTCGACCGTCGTCGGAGCCCGGCTCGAGTCGATGACGGCGATGACCTCGCGCGGCACGTACCGGACGAGGCACACGGCGGTCTTCGCGCCGAGAGGCGAGAAGCACCCCTCGGCGAGGATCGCCATCCGCCGAGCTCCCAGCGGAATCGGCAGCGCATAGGAACTGAACGCGCCCGCGTTGCCGGCTTCGCTCATGAGACACGCCTCACGGCCGGAACCTCCTACCGAAGGTGTTTCGACGTGGACGCCCCGTACTCGTGGGCCACTTCCCCGACGATGCTTTCGAGAATGTTCTCGAGCGTCACGATGCCGCGCGCCTCTCCCCGCTCCCCCGCCACGATCGCCATGCGGATCGCTTCGTCCTTCATCGCGACGAGGAGCCGCTCGGCGGAGTCGGTCTCCTTCGCGAAATAAGGCGCATGCATCACGGAGGAGAGCTTCTCGCCGCCGTCGAGACCGAGGAGATCGAAAAGCGAGACAATGCCCACGACCGCGCCGCCCGCGGGCGACACGATCGGGTAATTCGCGTATGTGTGACGATTGACCGCCGCGACCACCTCGTCGACGGAGGCCGTCACGGGGAAAGAGACGACGTGCGCCATCGGCACCATGAGATCCCGCGCCGTGACGCTCCCGAACTGGAAGACACGGTCGATGATGAGCCGCTCCCGCCGCTCGAGGTCTCCCTCCTTCTTTCCCGTCCGGTAGAGATAGATGAGCTCTTCACGCGTCGAGAGGATGTTCATGCGCCGGGCGCGCGCGCCGGCCAGCCGCAGCAGCGCTCGCACGAGGAGCGCCGCCGGCATCGCGATCGGCCAGATGACGAACGAGAGGAGCTCGAGAAAGGGCGCCACCGCGATCGATACGTCGTCGGCGTGGTAGAGGAACACGGACTTCGGTATCACCTCGCCGAAAACGAGAATGAGGGGAACCATGACCGCCGTGGCCACCACCGCGCCTGAAGCCCCGAACCCCCGCACGGCGAGCGTCGTCGCGGCGGCCGTGCACACGATCACTCCGAGATTCGTCGCGACGAGGACGACGCTGAAGAAGTACTCGGGCGAGTTGACGAGCCGCTCGAGCGCCTTCGCGCGGCGGGAGCCCGCGGCGACCCTCGCGTGGAGCCGCACCTTGCTGCACGAGACGACCGCCGTCTCCGAGCCCGAGGCGAACGCGGCGATCGCGACGCCCGCGAGTATCACGACGATCAGGACGGCCGAGCTTATCACCCTTTCTCCCCCTCGACGATCCGCTCGATCTTGAGCTTGTTCACGCGCACCGGTTCGGACGAGAGCACGAGGAAGCGCACGCCGTCGATCGTGAACGACTCGCCGTCGCGCGGAATTCTGCCGATCCGCTCGACGAGGTAGCCGGCCGCCGTCTCGACCTCGGCCGACTCGAGGCGCGTCCCGAGGGCCTCGTTCACGTCCCGCAGGCTCACGGACCCCTCGACGACGATCCGGTTCTCGCCGAGTCGATGGTACTCCTCGACGCGCGGCTCGCGCGGATTCCTGATTTCGCCGAAGATCTCCTCGAGAATGTCTTCGCGCGTGAGGAGACCCGTGTATGAGCCGTGCTCGTCGACGACGACGACCAGGTGCCGGTGCCCGGCGATGAGCTCGCCGAAAAGGTCGCGGATCCGCTTTCCCTCGGGAACGAAGGCCGCCGGGTGCATGATGTCGCGAAGCGCGACGCGGTCGTCGCGTAAGACGCGCAGGAGGTCCTTCGCGAAGAGAATGCCGACGATACGATCGCTCGAGCCCTCGTAGAGCGGAACGCGGCTGTGGCCGCGAGAGCGGACCTTGACGACGGCCTCGGCCAGCGGCGTCTCGACGTCGAGGGCGAACACCTCGTGGCGCGGGGTGACGATCTCCCGCGCAGTCGTCTCGGTAAAGAGGAAGAGGTTCGTGAGCACGTCCCGCTCGAACTCGCCGAAGAGCCCCTCCCGATGCCCCATCTCGACCGCCGTCGCGAGCTCGTGCGCCCCGTAGCTTTCCCCCCGTTCGCCGAGAAGCTTGCGGCTCGCCTCGACCGTGCCGTCGGCGATGGCGCCGAGCACGACCCGGATCGGGGTGAATACGATCATGAGGAACTCGAGGAGCGGCGCGGCGGCGACCGCGACCGAGGGAGCGCTCTTCAACGCGAGACTCTTCGGCACGATCTCGCCGAAGAGGACGATGAGAACCGTCATAATGGCGACGGCGACCACCACGCCCGCCTCGCCGAAGAGCCGGATCGCGAGCGCCGTCACGGCGCTCGTCGCCGAGATGTTGACCAGGAGATTGCCGAAAAGGATCGTCACGAGGAGCATCCGCGGATCGACGAGGAGCCGGCCGGCTATCCGTTCGCGCCTCGTCCCCCGCCCCATCGCGACCACCGCTGAACGAGAGAGCGAGAAAAATGCCGTTTCAGACGCGGAGAAATACGCGGAGAAGAGAAGGAGGCCGAGGACGGCGAGGGCGAGGGGAAGATGCTGAACGATCAACGTGGTTTCATTCATAAGCGCCGCGAAGGTCGGCACGAGCCGTGGGCTCGCTCGTCACGCCGCGAGCGGCAGTCATTGCTTGAGGAGCGCCGCGAACCGCTCCTTCGCCGCCGCCGCCTCTTCGCTTTTCGGATGCTCCTTGATGAGGCGGCGGACGACGCCGGCCGCCATCTCTTTTTCGCCGAGCGTGTCGTACGAGATGGCGATCCTGAGCAGCGCCCCGGGAACGCGCTTGCCCTGCGGGTAGGTCTGCACGAGGGCGGAAAACTCCTTGAGGGCGTCGAAATAGTTCTGAAGCTCCATCAGACAGGAGCCCCTGACGAAGAGCACCTCCTCGCCGAGCGGATCATCCGGGTACTCCTTGAGGAACGCGTCTGACTCCTCGAGGGCGAGCTGATACTCCTTCCTCGTAAAGTCGAGGTAGATCTGCCGGTAGACGTCCTCGGGCTCCGGCGCGGACTGAGCGGAGGCGGCGGCCGTCGTGTCCGGCGCACCGCGTCCCGCGTTCGCGGCTGTGTCCCGCGGCGCGCCCTCGACGGGCCGTCCCGGGTTCGCGCCAGCGGCGGAGGTCCCCCGCGCGGCCGTCTGCCCGGCGGTCGTTCCCGGGGACGCCGTCCCCTGCTGCGTCGGCGCCCCCCCAGGGCTTCCCCCGGCGCCCGGTCCCTGCGCCGAAGGCCCGGCTTCGCGCGAGCGAGAGGTGTCGGGAGCGGCGGCCCTTCGCCGCTCCGTCCTCGGAGGCGCGGACTGCTGCGTCTCACGGAGAAGCTCCTGCAGGGCGTTCAGATCATCTTTGAGCTCCTCAATGTCGGACCTGAGCTGGGCGTTCGTGCCACGTTCGAACTCCTGCTCGCTCGCCAGCTGCTCCTCGAGGTGGGCGATCCGCTCCTTGAGGTTCGTGTTCTCCTCGAGGAGCGAATCGACCTTCGTCGAGGTCCGCAGCGTTTCCTGCGGCATCCGAAAGAAGTTCCGTCCCCAACATCCCCCTTCAACGACGAGGACAAGAAGGATGAGGGAAATCGTCCCAGCGAATCGCCATCGTTCCATGATTGCCGCCTACTGGATCACCATGTGCGCCCTGCGGTTCTTCGCCCATGCATCCTCGTTGTGGCCCGCGTCGAACGGCCGCTCTTTGCCGTAGCTGATCCAGTTGAGCCGCTCGAGCTTGACGCCGTACGCGGTGTAGAAATCGAGGGCCGCCTTCCCGCGTCGCTCGCCGAGCGCGATGTTGTATTCGGCCGTGCCGCGCTCATCGCAGTGCCCTTCGATGAGAAGCTTCGCGTCGGGATTCGCCATCAGGAGCTCCGCGTTCTTGGTGAGCACGTCCTTGAACTCGGCCTTGATGTTGTATTGATCGTAATCGAAGAAAATGTCCTGGAGCGTGATGACCGCCTGCGCGGGCTTCTCCTCGACCACGGGAGCCTTCTCCGAAGGCGGCGCCTGCTCGGTCGGCGGCGATGCCACCTGGGCGGGCGCCTCCTCCGTAATCGGAGTCGTCTGCTTCTTCGCGCACGCCGAGAAGAGAACCGCGACAACCAGCAAAAGAACCAGCCACTTCGAACGTCCCATCATTCGACCTCCTTTACCGTACAACCCCTCTGCACTGTCCTGGCCCGGACCGAGAGCCCGTCTGCATGAATGCCCGGGCCGCCCTCCACGGGCGCCTGCGGAGATGATACACACGGGCACTATTCGTGGATACCCTTTTTTTCCGGGGAGAGCCTTCGAAGCCCGCTAGCGCGCCGACGTCGCGCCGTTCTCCCGGGGGATGGTCGACCAATCGGGGGATTCTCCGGGAATGACCTTCCGCTTCTCGCCGGTATCGATGTCCACGACGACGACCCACGGCTGACCGCCGTAGCGAACGGTCAAGGCGACGTGCCGCCCGTCGGGAGCCCAGGTGGGATCTTCATAGCCGTAGTTGTCGGTGGTGACCGTCTCCTCGACGAGACCGTCGGGCGAGACGAGCTTGAGCCGGAAAAGCCCCCCCTCGCGCGACGAATACGCGATGAGGTCGCCCTTCGGCGACCAAGCGGGGGAAGTATCGTACGAGCCGTCGCTCACCCGCCGGACGCTTCCGCCGTAGCTGTCCATGACGTAGATCTGCGGCACCCCCGTCCTGTCCGAGACGAAGGCGATCTCGGCGCCGTTCGGCGACCATGACGGGGAGACGTCGATCGCCCGATTCCTCGTGAGGCGCCTGATGATGTTCCCCGATGAATCCATGAGGTAAATCTCCTGATCCCCCTTCACGCTCAGCGTCATCGCGATCTCGTCGCGCGGAGCGAAGTAGCTCCCCGCCAGATTCATTCCCTGGCGCTGTGAGATGAGGTACTTCTTCCCCGCGGAGAGGTTGATGAGGTAGCAGTCGGGATTCGCGCGCTTGTACGAGGTGTAGACGAAGCGGCTCGCGTCGAGCCACAGCGGGGACACGGCGAGCTCCCCCTTCGTATACTCGCGCACGCCGAAGCCGTCGTAGTCGACGACGAAGACGTTCTTGTCGGCCGCATTCCGCCGGCAGAAGAGAATGCGGGTCGTCGCGATGCCCCGCTCGCCGACGAGGAAGTAGACGATCTCGTCGCTCACCGTGTGCGCCACGCGTCGCCTCGCGTCGTCGCCGAACCGGTAGCGCTTGCTGAAGATCGTCTCCTTGCTCGCGAAATCGACAAGCCGCGCGTCGAGAATGAACGCGCCCCCCTCGAGACCGAGCCTTCCGTCGAAGAGCGCCCCGGCGGCCGCGCCATCCTTGAGCGTATCCCCGCGCCCCTCCCCTTTGATCACGGAGAAGAGCCCCGAATACTCGAGATCGTCCCGGATGACGGCGGTCACGTACTGCGCCGCGTCGCGCTGGGGCGACGCCGCCGGCGTGATCTCCTTGACCACGATCGGGAGCCTCCCCCGCCCGGCGTGCTCGGTCTTGAGGTAGATATTGGTCTGGGCGGAGGCCGTCGCCGAACAGGCGAGCACCGCGCCGATGAGAAGTGCCATGAAACGCGCCATGATCAATCCTTCTGCACAAAGGTGAAATGGATGCCCAGAAACTCGTCCTGAAATCCGCGCGGAAGCGGGGGGAAGGGACTCGCGCTCTTCACCGCGCGCACCGCCGATCGGTCGAAATATCCGTTGCCCGAGCTCGTCTCGCCGCGGACGTCCTGGACGGTGCCGTCGCGCATGAGCCGGAAGTAGACGACGCAGGTGAGCCCGGAGCCCGGCTGCGAGGAGGGATTGTACCAATTGTCTGACACCCTGCGTTCGATCGCCGACAGGAAATACCCGAACGGGAACTGGGCGGCATCGACGGTGATGCCGGTGCCGTCAGAGGTACCCGACCCCGAGGTCGTACCCTGCGATTTCTCCGCGGTGGAGGTCCCCTCCTGCCCTCTCGCCTTCGCCTGTTCTTTCGCCTTCGCCTCCTCCTTGGCTTTCGCTTCTTCCTCCGCCAGGGCCTCGCTCTTTTTCTTCGCGGGCTTCTTTGGAACGGCGACCTTGGGAGCGGTCTTCGCGGGCTTGCGCTTCAGCTCGGCCTTCGCCCGGGTTTTCGTCATCTCGACCTTGGTGACGTTCTTCGAGGCCTCGGCGGCCTTCGCCCCGCGGGAGCCCGCCCGCGCATTGAGAAGCATGACGGAGTAGACTCTCTCGGGAAGACGCGCACGCGGCGATGAATGAAAGAGGAACATGAGCGCGAGGATGGCGCACGCGTGGAAGCAGATCGAAATGATGAGCGGTACCCTCATGCGTTCCCACCCCGCCCTCTCACCGGTTGTCTACCTGCCCCGCCCCGATCGCGCGGGCCTCGATGTCGAGCATCTCAATCCTCGCGATCGCCCCGGAAAGGCCCCCCGTGGACCGGGGGAGCTTCACCGACCCCATAAACCCCATGATGCGGCCTCCCGTTCCAACTCACCGGGCAAGTTACCATTGTGCCCATAGCCGGTCAAGCAACTTTCACGCGGTGCAGGATGCAATCCGCCCGAGAATTCATTGTCGTGCTTCAAGTTGCGGAGCCTTTCTCAAGGGCCCGGGCGGGAACAAACCGACCGCGAAAAGTGTATCAGAGATAGAGCGCTTCGGGAGGGCCGAAAAGTGGAGTTTAGCTTGTATTCTCGGGCTTTTCGGATTATAATAGCAACGGTGGCGTATCGCGCTCGCCGCGAGGAACGGCCCGCGGGATAAGTGAAACTGGCATTGCATCCCTGTAGAAGGAGTGAGGGCCAATGAAACGAGCGACGTTTCTCTTCCTCCTTGCGGCTCTGTTGATTCCCCTTTTCACCTCACAGGTTCTCCCCGTCGATCTCAGGAAGGGGAAATACGTTGAGCCGGCGGCGACGACCGACGAACTCTCCGTATCGCTCAACCTGCTCGGCGAAAAAGGCGGCGTCTACGGGCCAGGCAAGGATATCGCATTTTCGTTCACGACGACGAAGGATGCGTACGTCGTCGTCTACAACATCGACAGCGAGGGCTACGTGCATCTGCTGTGGCCCGACGACGGCAATCCCACTCTGACGCAGGGACACAAAACGATCTTCGTGCCCGCTCCCGGGAGCGACGCTCACTGGCTGACGGGGGACAAGACGGGCGTCGAGTACATCCACGCGGTCGCCGTCCCGAGCCTCGACCGGCTCAAGGACGAGGAGGTCTCCTTCCTCGCCCAGAACGATCAGCTTCCCGAGGGGAAGCGGCTCCGCATCGACAACGATCCATACCTCGCGTTCAACATGATCGACGAGCAGATCGCCAATAACGCGGAAACGATGCCCCCGGCGACCGACTATACGTACTTCTACATCAACCGGGAGGTCGAGTATCCGCGCTACCTCTGCTCGCAGTGCCATTCCCCGGAAAAGATCTCCGACCCCTACGCCGAGCAGTGCACCGAGGTCGTGATCGAGAAAGCGGCGTACGAGACGGAGCCCCACTACCCGTATCCGCCGCTCTACGACATAAGGCACGCGGGCGAGCAGCTGGGAGCGAAAGATGAATCGGACCAGTCCGGAGGCTACTCGTCAAAATGGCTCGATAACGGTAACGCCGACGCAAATAGCGACAACACGTATCTCTCCGTGTACGGCAACTACGACTTGCCGTACTACGGCAGCTACTGGTATCGGTGGGATCCTTTCTACTGGGACCCGTTCTGGTGGGGTTTCGGCTGGGGATGGGGCGGATGGTACACCCCATGGTGGTCGTTCTGGGGGTACCCCTTCGGCGGGTGCGGATTCGGCTTTGGCGGCTTCGGCTGCGGAGACTTCGACAACTTCTCCTTTGACCGCCATCATGGCGAGTTCCACTACCGGCCCATCTACGCGGAGCGCCCGGTAACGAGACGGTTCCTCGATTTCGGGTCCACAAACAGGGAAATCCGCCGCACAAAGAATCTCGCCGACAGCCGCCTCGTGAGATCGAGGAACGAGCGGCTCGGCAGCGGCCTCGAGCGCTCCGCGCTCGAGAGGCGCACCCGCCCCGGGTGGCTCGATCGCGGGAGCGCCTACCGCGGCAACCTCGGCGGCGCGCGAGGCTCCGACGTGCGGGACGTGAAGAGGAGAGTCGTGTACGGAAACGACCGGGGCGGCTCCATCGACCGGACTCGCGGCGGCAACGAGGGAATGAGAATGCCGCGGGTTCGAAACGGCCAGATCGACCGGTCGCGCGGATCGGATCGCGGGGTCATACGCAGGGGAGCTTCCGGGCGCGAGGCGGCGCCTCAGCGGGAAACCCCGTCGCGCGAGAGATCTCACGATTCGTCGACGGGAAGGGATCGATCGTCCGGCTCGCGCGGGGACGACCGCAGCGTCAACCGCCCGTCCGCTCCGAGCAGGGACGTTCCGAGTCGCTCGGTCGACCGGGGGTCGCGATCGAGCCCGCCGCCCTCGGGCCGTGGATCGAGCGGAGGGCATTCCTCGTCGGGCGGTGGTCGCTCCTCATCGGGCGGAGGGCATTCCTCCTCGAGGGGAGGCCGCGGCCGCTGATCAGGATTTGAAGGGATCGAGAAGGAATCGATAACGAGCCCCTCCCGCGGTATTGAAAACGACGATACGCGAGGAGGGGCTTATTGTTCCCGCTTCGAGAAGCTTCTTCGTGCCCGCCCATGCGGCGGCGCCTTCGGGGCACGCGAATACCCCGGCGCCGCGAGCGAGCTCGCGGACGGCCGCGAGGATCTCCTCGTCCGACACGGCCGCCGCCGCTCCGCGGCTCTCCCGGAGCGCCCTGAGAATGATCGCATCGGCCCTGGAAGCGGGAACGCGGATGCCGGAAGCGATCGTCGCGGGATCGCTCCAAGGCGCCGCCCGGTCGCTCCCCTCGACGAACGCCCTCACGAGAGGCGCGCAGCCGGTCGCCTGAACGAGAGCGATTCGGGGAGGCTCCTTGCCGAGCCAGCCGAGAGCCTCGAGCTCCCGATACGCCTTCCAGACGGCCACGACGCCGGTGCCTCCTCCGGTCGGGAAAACGACCCAGTCCGGCTGGACCTCCGCCTCGAGCTCGAACGCCATCGTCTTCTTTCCCTCGACGCGGCACGGCTCCCGGAAGGTGCCGACATGCCCGGCGCGGTCGCGACCGATCTCGGCCTCGAGCCGCTTCGCCGCGTCGGGAAGGATGCCGGGGACGACGGTCACGAGGGCGCCGTAGAGACGGCACTCCTCGGCGACCCCGTCGGGGGTCTCCGTCGGAATGTAGACGCGGCTTCGGAGCCCGGCCGCGGCGCCGTAAGCGGCGAGCGCGAGGCCCGCGTTCCCCGCCGAGGGAATCCACGCCTCGCTCACGCCGAGCTCGACGAGCCTCGACACGGCAAGCGCCATTCCTCTCGCCTTGAACGATCCCGTCGGGTTGAACGACTCGTCCTTGATGAAGATGTCCGGGGCGCCGAGCCCGGCCCCGAGCTTTCCCGCCTGGACGAGCGGGGTGTTCCCCTCGCCGAGGCTGACCTTCGCGGCGAAATCGGGAAGAAGATCCTTGAAGCGCCAGACGCCGGACGCCGGGCGGAAGAAATCCTCCCGGCGCACGTGCCGCCGCATAAGCGCGAGATCGTAGACCGCGAGCAGCGGCCCCGCGCACAACGGGCACTCCCCCGCCGTCGATTCCGCGGGCACGTCGTGTCCGCACGCGGCGCACCGGTATCCCTCGAAGAATCTCATCCCGCGGCCTCCTACAGTCCTTGAAAAGATCCGCCAATAGGGTATCCTTATCCGGTCGCTCGTTGTCAAGAGAACAAAGATGGAGTGGATCACCAAATCAGGCGTCACATTCGGCGCATTCCCGCCGCTCGCGATTCTCGCGCCCGAGCTCGAGGTCTTCATCACGACCCGCGCCGGAGGCGTGAGCAAAGCGCCCTTCGACTCCATCAACCTCGGCGGCACGCTCGGGGACGGCGAGAGACTCATCGCTGAAAACAGGCGGCGCGTCTTCGGCGCGCTCGGCATCCCCCCGCGGCGCCTCGCGCGAACGGGGCAGATCCACGGGGCGGAGATCGCGGTCATCCGTCGGGGCGGCGTCTACCGGGGCTTCGACGGATTCATCACGGCCGAACGCGACCTGACGCTCGCGATCAGCACCGCCGACTGCTACTCGGTCGTCATCTACTCGCCGCCGGAAAAAGCGCTCGCGGCGCTCCACGTCGGGCGTAGAGGGGCCGAGCGCGGCATCATCCCGCGCGCCGTCGGGCTGCTTCGCGAACGGTACCGGATCGATCCCGCATACGCCCTCGCGATCATCGGTCCGGGCGTCTGCGCGAAATGCTACACGGTGCATCGGGAGGACGCGCTGCTCTTCCCTCGGCGGGTCAGGCGTTACGAGCACGGGGCCTGGCATCTCGACCTCGCCGCGTTCTGCGCGGACGAGCTCGTCGCGCTCGGCATACGACGGAGAAACGTCATCCGTTCCCGGCTCTGCACGGCATGCAACCCCGATCTCTTCTTCTCGCACCGCCGCGACCGCGGCGTGACGGGACGGCACTGGACCCTCGCCACGGTCAGATCGTTCTGACGGATCGTGCCGAACACGCGGCAGAGCCGCCCGCGCCGTTTTGCTCCCCAACGAGATGCGCGCCCCGACGATGTGGTTGACTTGCACCGGGCCGCACGATATGTTTACCGGGAAATTGCTCGGAAAGTTGATGTCATGTCCACTGTTCACCGCACACCCAAGCGCCGGACGAAATCCGCCGGGCGCCGCGCGCCCCGTACCGCGGCGAAGCCGATCGCGGGGAAAAACGAGATCCGGCCCTTCATCGTCATGGACGTGCTCGAGCGCGCGCTGGTGCTCGAGCGCCAGGGACGTTCCATTATCCATCTCGAGGTCGGCGAGCCCGACTTTCCGACGCCGCCCGCCATCGTTCGGGCGGCGATCGAGGCCCTCCAGCGCGGCGAGACCCGCTATACCGACAGCCGCGGCATCGCCGAGCTTCGCGCCTCGGTAGCGCGCTACTACGAACGGCGCTACGGCGTCCGCGTCCCCGAGGAGCGCGTCCTCGTGACGGGAGGGGTTTCGCCGGCGCTCCTTCTCGTGCTGTCGATTCTCCTCGAGCAGCCGGGCGGCGAGATCATCATGGGAGATCCTGCCTACGCGTGCTACCCGAACTTCGTGCGGTACCTCAAGGGTGTTCCCCGCGCCGTCGCCACGGCCGAGGAGAACGGCTTCCAGCTCACACCCGACGAGGTGAAGGCCGCGACGGGCCCCCGGACGCGCGCCGTCCTCATCAATTCACCCGCGAATCCAACCGGCACGCTCATCCCGGAGAAGGATCTCGAGGCGATCTGCAGTCTGGGCGTACCCGTCATCAGCGACGAAATCTACCACGGCCTCGTTTACGAAGGACGCGAGCGCTCGGCGCTCGAGTTCACCGACGAGGCATTCGTGCTCAACGGCTTTTCGAAGCGCTTCGCGATGACCGGCTGGCGACTCGGCTACGTCATCGCGCCCGAGCGGTTCATTCGCAAGCTCCAAATTCTCCAGCAGAACTTTTTCATATCGCCGAACTCGTTCGTCCAGCGCGCGGCGATCACCGCGCTCAGAGAGGACCCGCCCGAGCTCGAGGAGATGAGGAGACAGTACGACGCGCGGCGCCGCTTTTTGCTCAAGGCGCTGCCGAAGATCGGCCTTCGATTCGCCGTCGAGCCGAAGGGCGCATTCTATTTCTTCGTGAACGCGAGCCACGTCGACGGCGATTCGTACCGGCTCGCCTTCGACATGCTCGAAAAGGCCGGGGTGGCGGTGACTCCGGGGATCGACTTCGGCGAGCGGGGCGAAGGGCATCTGAGAATCTCCTACGCGAATTCGCTCGAGCGTATCGCGGAAGGTCTGCGACGGCTCGGGGCCTACCTCGATGAACGGGGCGCGCTCAAGAAATGAATCCGGTTTCGAAAGAACGGGGGAACAGGCAATGAAGAAGTCTCTCGGCACGGCGGCGGCCATATTCGCGCTTATGGTCGGGGCCTCCCCGAGCGCGCACGCGTTCTGGCTCGGGTTCTCCGCGACGGGGGGAATCGGGGTCGGCTACTACTCGATGGCCGATCTCAACTCCCATCTCAACACCGTTCGACAGGCGAGCCACATCAAGCTCGACGAGCTCGCGAGCGGGGTCAATTTCAAGGCTGACGGGCGGGTGTGGTTCTTCGATCGGGTCGCCGTGTCGGGGGGATACCAGCACCTCTGGGGCGAGAGCGTCTCCGAGGGATCATCGACCACTCTCGACTACAAGACGCCCGCCGACATTTACACGCTCGGCGTCGTCGGAACGCTGCTGGTTCTTCCCAACGTCGTCGACCTGTGCGTCGGCGTCAATCGCTGCTCGGCGAAGACGGTCTTCGGAACGAATGAGGTGGTGAGTCGCAGGCTCGCCGAGTTCACGGGGAAAAGCGTCGGCTTCGAAGCCTACGCCGAGGTCCATTCGAACTTCCTCAATCCCGTCGAGGTGGGGCTCCAGGCGGGCTATCGGGGTCTCAAGATACACACGCTGTACGACAGGCGCCAGGCGGTGGGTTTCTTCGAGTCGGGGGATCAGATGTCAATCGACTACAGCGGGTTCTTCTTCTATCTCACGTCGTCCATCCGCATATGACGCGGTCTCGATAAAGAAACGCGGGGAGGCAGCCGCCCCCCCGCGTCACGACCATCGCGAGCTTCCGTATCGAAGCCGCGCACCTGTCCCCTGAACATTACTGCTTCGTTTCGATCTTCACCTTGATCTCCTGCTTGCACGTGCCGGTGCACGAACGGCCGCTCGTGCCCCAGGTGTGGGGACGATAAAGACCCTTGTGGGCCCAGCCTTCACCGGCGCCGGAGCAGGAACCTTTGGCGCCCTCGCCGCCCTTGTGCATCATGCAGCCGCTCATGGCCATGCCGCCCATCTTCATGCCTTCGCCCTTCTGCATCATGCCGCAGCCTTTGCCCATCCCGACACCCTCGCCGCCTTTATGCATCATCATGCCGCCGCCCATCACGCCCATCTTCATGCCTTCGCCCTTGTGCATCATGCCGCAACCCTTGCCCATCCCGACACCCTCGCCGCCTTTATGCATCATCATGCCGCCGCCCATGCCCATACAGCAGCAGCAACAGCCCATCTCACCCATCCGGCCCATGCCCATCCCGCGGCCCATGCCTTTGCGAATCACTATCATTTTGCGCCCTTCGCCCATCATCCCCATGCCCATCCCGCGCTCCATCCCCGCGCCCCTCGGCTCCATCGCGGCGCCCTCGGCCTCTTCAGATTCGCCTTCCTCCTCCATCCCGCTCTTCTCCGTCGGGTCATCCCCCATGCGCCGTTCATTCCTCATGGCCTTCCAGTCGGGCCCGAGGATCTTCCGCACCTCGAGCATTCCCGCGATGCGGGCCGTCTGCATGGCGACGCGGGTATCGGCCATCTTCCTGAGGATCGTCTCGATCTCGGTCATGCTCGGCTGATCCTTCATGATCTCCTTGCGGAGCATGATCGCGTCTTTCTCCATCGAAGCCTTCGCGTCGATCACCTTGAGCCGCTGATTCATGCGGATCTCTTTGATCTTGGCCTTCTGCTCGTCGGTGAGCTGCATTTTCATATGCTTCATTTCTTTCGTTTCTTTTTCTTTTTCGCCGGTCGCCTTCTCCTCCTGGGCAAGGAGCATGGCGCTCGGAACGAGCAGCATGAGCGCGATCACGATTGCTGCAAACAGACCTTTTCTCATTCTCTGACCTCCTTTTACCGTGGAACGACTCCGGAGCCCGGTTCCCTACTTTGCGGGCCCCACTCTCCCGCTCTGCCGCGCGGGATACCCCTGCGACCAATAAACCGCATCAGCTTTTCCCGCTCCTCGGGCAAGAGGACGGAGCTCGCCTTGAGGAGCCTCTGGACGAGCGCCTTCTCGAGCTCTCCCTGAAGGGCGGAAATCTCGTCGACCTTCGCCATGACGGCCCGTTCGTCC
>JBGPBA010000002.1:0-15157 GCA_041481005.1 Candidatus Krumholzibacteriia bacterium
GCGCATCGCCTGACCCGCGTTTACGAGAAGATTCACGAGAACCTGTTCCATCTTCTGACCGTTGCCGGTGAAAATGGGAAGGTTCTCGCCGAGGTCCAGTTCCAAGTCGGCGCGCTTGTGCACCTCGTTATGGACGAGCCGCGCGCTCGCCTCGATAAGCGTGTTCACGTCGACGTTGTCGACGAGGAGCCCCTCGTCCCTGCGGGCGAAGGTGCGCAGCCCCTCCACGATCCCCTTGATCCGCTGCGATCCGTGGTCCATGACGTCGACGAGCGTCATGATGTGCTTGCGGAAGAAATCGTAGTTGAGCTTCGCGACTTTGAGGTCGGGGTGCTCGATGTGGTACACGTCGATGATCGGCAGCAGGTCCTCGAGGCTCTGCTTCAGGATCTTGATGTTGCCCCGGATGAACTGGTTCGGGTTGTTGATCTCGTGCCCGATGCCGCTCACGAGCTGGCCGAGCGAGGCGAGCTTGTCCGCCTGCTGGAGCTGCTGCTCGTACGTCTTCTCGAGCGTCACGTCCCGGTAGAACTCCATGATTCCGTCGACCTCGCGGTCCTGGCTGTAGATCGGGAGCGCATGTACTTGGAGGTATCTGTTGTCGTTTTTCATCGTGAGGGTGACCGGCGTCTTCTCGCGGCGAATGCGGGCGAGCCGGCAGTCCTCGCACGGTCTTTCGCGGCCGAAGAAGCTCGTGTAGCAGTAGGTCCCCGGCGCGATGTCGGGCCGGTTCGTCATGACGACCTTGCGGTCGTTGTCGATGAGGACGACCTCGTCCGGGATCGCCTGGAACATCGTCTCGAGCGTCGCCTTCGACTCTTCCCAGCCCCCCTTGACGCGGTCGAGGTAGGAGTTCACGACGCGGAGCTTGTTTTTCTGGTCCTCGAGCTCCTCGGTCCGTCGCGCGATCTCGGTCTGCAGCTCCTCGAGGCGCTTCTTGAACTCCGATTCCTCCGCCTGCTTCTTGACGAGCCGTTCCTTGAGCTCCTTGCGCTCGAGGGCGATGTTGAGCATGCGGGCGATCTCGTCGAGCATCCGCTGCTCCTCGTGGAGGAGGGTGCGCGTCGCGTCATGATAGCCGACGCGGATCTCGCCCTTTTCCTGCTGGCCGATGACGAGTTTGACCGTGAGGTAGTTGTTCGACGAAGGCATTTGCCCGTACGCGATTCCCTGATAGATCGAGTAGACGACCGCCTCTTCGGGGTAGCACATCCCGGACGCGAGGTAGCGGGGGAGATCGGCGAAGAACTCGCCGATCGACGCCGACACCTCGATCCACTCGGCGACGTCGTACAGGGAGGTGAGCTCCTTGATGCGCTCGGTCTTTTCCCATTCCTGGAGGCGCTTGAGCGCCTCGAGCTTGTTGCCGAAGAAGAGGTAGACGCCCCCCTCTTCCGTCGTTCCGTAGCCCGCCTTGAGCGGGATCGACGGGGAGTCTTCGCCGCGCTCGGTGTAGATCGCGATGGCGCGGTGGCCGCTTCGGGCCTGGGCCATCGCGGATCGGAAGGTGCTGAGCGATTCGGGGGCAAGGAGGCTCTCGAGCCGCTCGCTCTCGACGGAGCCGTCATCGATCGGGCGCTCGCGACGCAGGATCCGGCTCGCGTGGACAAGGTGCTCGTGCTCGTCGACGACGAGAAGGTAGTCGAAGTTGCTCTCCATGAACGAGTAGAGGTTCTCGAGTCTGATCATTCGATCCTCCTCCACGGCGGCCGCCCCGCCTTCTCGATCGGGGCCGCCCCGGCGCGGGAGAGCGCGGCGCTCAGCGCCTCACCCTGAAGCGGCCGGTGCCGACCTCCCTGATCTCACGCTTGTATTTCTCGCCGTGCGTGAGCGTCGGCTGGATCGTCCCGGTGTGGACGACCGCCCCCGTGGCGACGAGCCGGGCCTTGTCGGGCACGGCCCGCTCTTGGCCCGTGTTCCAATACACGCACGCGAGCCCACCGAGCTTTTGCCCGACGATCGCGGCGATCTCGGCGCCCGTGTCCGCTCCCGCGGCGACGCCGAACTCGGCGGCGAGCCCGCGGAGAACCTCGTCCCCCGACACCCCCGCCGGCGGCTCGACCGCGCGTGCGTACTCGACGAGCGAGCCGTCGAAGCTGCACCGCGTGCCGGCCGTTTCGAGGTACGTGGAGCCGGGGAGTACGACGTCCGCGTACCGCGTCGTCTCGGTACTCGTCCAGTCCATCGCGCCGAGGAACTCGACGTTCTGGAACCACGACCCGGTCACCCCCGACCCCATCGGATCCTCGCCGATGATGAGCGCGCCCTTGATCTCGCCGGCGGTCAGGAGCGCGCGCAGCTCGGCGCGGCTTCTCGCGCCGGCGATTCCTTCGGGGTTCGGAACCCGGCCCGGCCCGAAGGCCGGATCGGCTCCCATGATCTCGAGCGCGGCGGTGTTCGAGTGAATGCGCGGGAGCACGAGCTCCGCCTCGACGCCCGCGGCGCGCAGGAGAACGATGAAATTGGCAAGTGCTTCCATGTCCCCCGGCGCTTGGTCCTGGACCCGGTCCGGGGTGTGGATGAACACGACGCGCCGCGCCCCTTTGATGATCTCGGCGGCCTTGCGAATGTCGGTCGCGTCGACCCCCGAAAGGGCGGCGACGTTCTCGATCTTGAAATCGCGGTTCTTGAGGAAGGCCGCGGCGCCGCCGATCCTCTTCACGACCGACGGCTTGAAGTATCCCTCGTCGAGCAGCACCTGCATGGCGCCGTTCCAGAGGACCGCCGCGCGCCCGCGCATCGGGTCCATGGCGACGGTCGAGAGTATCTGATCGGTCGGATCGAGGGTCGAGTTCGCGACGATGAGCTTTGCGCCCTTACGGACCGCGCCGATGACCCTGACGGCGAGGATGAGGTGGTCCGATTCCATCGAGGTATTGTTGCAGATGATGAGATCGGCGCTGTCGATCGCCTCGTACCCGGCCGTCGAGGCGGTGAAGCCGAGCGACTCGTCGAGAACGCCGGCCTCCGTCCCCGTGCCGAGGATCGAGAGTGAGGCGATGTTGTTCGTCCCGAGGCCTTCGCGGGCGATCCTCGCGGCGAGGTAAAGCTCCTCGTTCGTGAGCTCGGGCGAAACGAACACGCCGACCTTACCCGCGCCGTATTTCGCGACGACGCGCTTCATCCCGAAGGCGATGAGCTTCTCGGCCTCGCAGAGGTCCCCCGTCTGAATCTCGCTTCCCCGGCGAATCTCGGGGCCCGTGATGCGCCCGCGCTTGATGAAGAGCTCGTTCCCGAAGCGCCCGTACCGGCAGAGGTAGTCGCCCGGGACGCCCGACGGACCGATGTAGTACCGTCCTTCCCCGAACTTCTTGACGGTGACCTTGCACGCGAGCGAGCAGAAAGCGCAGTGAGACGCCACATCCTCGGTGTCGAGGCACGCGCGCCCCGGGAACGGATATTTTACCGTGAGCGCTCCCGTCGGGCACGCGTCGACGCAGTTTCCGCAGGAGACGCAGCTCGTCTCGACGAGCGGATCGTTGAGCGTGGGCCGCATCTCGGTCCGGAAGCCGCGCCCGACGAGCCCGAGCGCCGAGATGGGAAGGACCCGCGAGCAGGTCCTGATGCACTTCGAGCAGAGGATGCACTTGTTCGGATCGTAGACGACGTACGGGTGGCGCTCGTCGACCTTGTGCCTGCGCGCGTGCCCCTTGTAGCGGTTCATGTCGATGCCGTAGTCCTCCGCATAGATGCGGAGCTGGCACGTATCGTAGCGGAGGCAGCCGCAGGAGAGGCACCGCGCCGTCTCGTGCAGATTGTCTTCGAACTCGAAGCCGGTCGCGACCTCGGTGAAGTTGCCGCGGCGCGACTCGACCTCGGTGGTGTGCACTTCGTGGCGCGGGCTCTCCGTGACGTCGCCGAGCTCGGCCTTGCCCGGTTTGCTCCAAAATTCCTTCTTCACGATGAAGGGACGCTGCGGCAGATCGCGCGATGCGAGGAAGGAGTCGATCGCCAGCGCCGCGCGCTGGCCGTCCGCGATCGCGTCGATAACGACCGTCGGGCCGTCGTCGGCGGCGTCGCCGCCCGCGTAGAGCCCCTTCACGTTCGTCGCGAGCGTCTCCGGGTCGATCACAAAGGTGTTCCACTTCGTAAGGCCCACCTTCGCGGCCGGCATATCGGTCAGGCCCTCGAGCGCGGGGGATTGACCGATCGCCGATACCGCCGTCTGACAGGGCAGGTCGAACTCGGAGCCCTCGAGCGGAATCGGGCGGCGCCGTCCGGATTTGTCGGGCTCCCCGAGCTTCATCCGGATGCAGCGCAGCGCCTTGAGCTTTCCATTCTCCGTGATGATGCCGACCGGGGCGGCGAGCTCCATGAGCTCGATCCCCTCGGCGAGGCAGTCCTCGATCTCCATCTTGTCGGCGGGCATCTCGTCCTTCGTCCGCCGGTAGAGGATGATGACCTTGTCGGCGCCGAGCCTCCACGAGGTCCGCGCGACGTCCATCGCCGTGTTGCCCCCGCCGACGACGACGACGGTGCCGGCGAGCGGCGTGGGCCGGTCGGTGTTCTCGGGGAGGAAATCGACCCCCTGCACGACCCCTTTGGTGTCGAGCTCTCCCGGGAGCTTCATCGGGTTGGTGCCCCAGGCGCCGGGGCCGAGGAACACGGCGTCGTGCCGCTTCATGAGATCATCGAGGGTCAGGTCGCCGCCGACGCGCACGTCATAATGGATCTCGGCGCCCGTCCGGCAAATGAACTCGACTTCCCGGTCGATGACGTCGTCGGGAAGGCGGTAGATCGGAATGCCGTAGCGGAGCATGCCGCCCGAGCGGTCCTTCGCCTCGTAGATGACGGGCTTGTGGCCCGCGCGGCCGAGGAACCAGGCGGCGGTGAGCCCCGCCGGTCCGGCCCCGACAATGCCGACCGTCTTGCCCGTGGACGGTTCGCACGCGGGGGCGCCGTCGTAGACGCCGGGCTGATCGATGACGAACCGCTTGATCGCGTTGATGCCGACCGCCTTGTCGACGTCGGCCCGTCTGCAGACGACCTCGCACTTGCGAACGCACACGCGCCCGCACACCGCGGGGAGCGGATTCGCTTCGCGGATCAGATCGACCGCGCGGCGGTGGAGCCCCATCGCCGAGAGGGCGATGTAGCCCTGCGCGTCGACGTGGGCGGGGCAGCCCTCCATGCACGGGGAGACGCAGTCGGCGTAATGGTTCGAGACGAGAAGCTCGAGGGCGGTCCGGCGCGACTCGATGATGCGATCGTTTCGCGTCGTCACTTCCATCCCCGGCGCGACGCGGGTCGCGCAGGCAGGCACGAGGTTCGGCCGCCCCTTGACCTCGACGACGCAGAGGAAGCACGAGGCGTACGGTTCGAGCTCCTGAGAATGGCAGAGCGTCGGGATCGAGTCGAGCTCACGCTCGCGAACGACCTCGAGGATCGTTTTCCCCGGGGCCGCCTCGATCTCGGTGCCGTTGATCTTGATCTTCACGTTCTCCATCGGTCCGTCCCCTCACTTCTTATATATCGCGTCGAAGTTGCAGCTCGTGATGCACTTGCCGCACTTGACGCAGATCGACGTGTCAATGACGTGCGCGAGCTTCCGCTCGCCCGAGATCGCATTGACGGGGCAGCTCTTCGCGCAGACGGTGCAGCCGGTGCATTTTTCGGGGTCGACGCAGAAGTCGACGAGCGCGAGGCAGCTCCCGGCCGGACAGCGCTTGTCCTTGATGTGCGCCTCGTACTCATCGGCGAAATACTTCATCGTCGTGAGCGCCGGGTTCGGCGCCGTCTGGCCGAGGCCGCAGAGGCTCGCCTGCTTGATCTCCTGGCCGAGGCGCTTGAGCTTCTCGATGTCGTCCGGGACCCCTTCGCCCTTCGTGATTCGCGTGAGGATCTCGAGCATCCGGAGCGTCCCGACCCGGCAGAAGGTGCATTTCCCGCACGACTCGCTCTGCGTGAAATCGAGGAAGAAGCGCGCCATCTCGACCATGCAGGTCTGGTCGTCCATGACGATGAGCCCGCCGGAGCCCATGATGGCCCCCGTTGCGGGGATCGATTCGAAATCGACCGGGGTTTGTCCGAGCGAGGCGGGGATGCAGCCGCCCGAGGGGCCGCCGATCTGGACCGCCTTGAATCGGCGGCCTTCCTTGATGCCCCCGCCGATCTTGAAGACGAGGTCGTTGATGGTCATTCCCATCGGCACCTCGGCGAGGCCGCCGTTGGCGACCTTCCCGGCGAGGGCGAAGACCTTCGTGCCGCGGCTCTTCTCCGTGCCGTATTTGGCGTACGCCGCCGCGCCGTTCACGAGGATCCACGGGACGTTCGCGTAGGTCTCAACGTTGTTGTTGTTCGTCGGCTTCGCCCAGAGCCCCTTCTCGGCGGGGAAGGGCGGCCTGATCCGCGGCATGCCGCGTTTCCCCTCGATCGACTGGAAGAGCGCCGTCTCCTCGCCGCAGACGAAGGCCCCGGCGCCCTGCTTGATCTTGACGTCGAAGTCGAATCCCGACTGGAGAATGTTCTTCCCGAGATACCCCTTCGTGCGGGCCGCATCGAGCGCGATCTCGAGCCGCCGGATCGCCATCGGGTACTCGGCGCGGCAGTAGATGTATCCCATGTTCGAGCCGATCGCCCGCGCGCAGATGATCATTCCCTCGATGACGGAGTGGGGATCCCCCTCGAGGACCGAGCGGTCCATGAAGGCGCCCGGGTCCCCCTCGTCCGCGTTGCACACGACGTACTTGACGTCGCTTTTCTGCGACGCGGCGAACGACCACTTGAGGCCCGTCGGGAACCCCGCCCCGCCTCGGCCGCGCAGCCCCGAATCCTTGACCTCTTTGATGATTTCCTCGGGCTTCATCTCGATAAGAGCCTTGCGGAGCGCCTCGTAGCCCCCGGCGCGCTCGTACTCCTCGATCGACTCGGGGTCGATGAGGCCGCAGTTCCTGAGCACAATTCTGTTTTGGAGCCGCTGCGACGGGGCTTCGGAGCCCGCCAGCGACCCGTCGGGCCCGACGCTGAGCGCCACGTGCTCTTCGAGCACGCGGTCTCCTTTGACGTGTTCACTGATGATCTTCTCGGCGAGCTCCGGGGTCACCCCGCCGTACACGATGCGGTTCCCGTTTTCGCGAACCTCGACGAGCGGTTCCCGGTAGCACATCCCGATGCACCCGGCGCTCGCGAGCTCGAAGGCGCCGGGGCTCGCGGCGGCGAGCTCGGCCAACCGGTCGTACGTCTTCTGCGACCCGGCCGAGAGACCGCAGGTGCTCATCCCAACGATCACTTTCTTCATCGGTCAACTCCGGATTGTTCGTGAATCTTCAACTCGCCGTGCCCGTTCTTACGCTCGATCGCCGCAGGCCGCCGCGGCTTGGGCGCGGGCGGCTTGCTCGCGTCTGCGGTACTCGCGCAGGAGCTTCCGCACGGACTGAGGCGTAAGCCGGCCGTGTGTGTCGTCGTTGATCATGATCACGGGGGCGAGCGAGCAGCACCCGAGGCACGCGACGGTGCTCAGCGTAAAGAGACCGTCGTCGGTCGTCCCGTTCACCTCGACGCCGAGCTCGTCCTCGAGCGTGTCGATGATCATCCGCGAGTTCTGAACGTGGCACGCGGTTCCATCGCACGCCTTGATCACGTGCTTGCCCATCGGCTGGAGCCTGAACTGACTGTAAAACGTGATAACGCCGTAGACCTCGGACTCCGGGATGCCCGTGACGCCGGCGATGTAGCTGATCGCCCGGCGGGGAATGTACCCGAAGTGGTCCTGCGCCGACTGCAGGAGCGGGATGAGCTCCCCCGGCGCGCCGTCGTACCGCCACAGGCGGTAGCTGAAATCGTCATCCCTCGGTGCCATTCATTACTCCTCGACCAATTTGATGACCGTGGCCTCGCGGACGCGGAGCACGCCGTCGATCTGGCTCAGCTTCTCGATGATGCGCGGCATCTTGCCGACGGCGCCCTGCCCGGTGACCATTCCCACGAGCTTCGTCCCGTTCTCGATGACGTCGCAGAAAACGACCTCGTCGATGAAGAAGACAGTCGTGAAGATCTGCTGAATCGCGTTCTTGTCCACGTCGACGATGATGTAGCTCGTCGTGCCCGGCTGCTTCGAGCCGCTCGAGGCGCCGTGCTGCTTCACCGCCTGCGAGTAGATGTTGACGAACTCATTCACGTCGCGGTCGAGCTTCGGCCGCTCGACGTCGGAGGCGGAGGCTATCTGCACGCCGTCCATCGCGGCGATCCGCTCGCGGAGCTTCTTCAGCTCGTCCTGGGAGTCGCCCTGCGCCACGACGATGATGTCGAAATCGCCCCGCACCGCCTCGCAGCGCTGGACCCCCGGCATTTGGTAGAGCTGCCGGAAGATGTCCATGCTCCGCATCGGATCGGTGATCCTGATCGTAATGTAGGTCGTCACCGACTCGCGCATCTCGGGCTCGATCTTGGCCAGCTTCTTCGCCGGGGCGGTCGATCCCGGCGAGAGCTCCTCGAGCGCCTTCACGAGGTCGGAGATCTCGAACGGCTTGTCGAGGTAGCCGGTGTTGAGCTCGGAGAGCGCGGTGAGCTTGAGCGCCTCGTCCCCGAATCCCGTGATGACGAGCACGGGGAGGTCGGGGTACTGGATCTTGATTACCTTGAGAATCTTGAGGCCGTCGATGTCGGGCATGAAGATGTCGGTCACGAGGTAGTCGTACGCGATTCCTTTTTCACGAGCGCCGTTGAGCTCGTGGATCGCAGAAATACCGTCGGGGCAGGCCACCGCGCTGAAGCCTTCCTGGGTGAGGCCGACGGTGAGGTTGCGCCGGATCTCGGCCTCGTCATCGATTATCAGTACACGCCCTTTCAATGGAGTCCTCCTGTTACGTTGAATCCGGTGGTGGACTGGGGAAAACGCACTGCTGACGAACCTATTAAGCGATTCATTATACTCCCGTTAAGCATAAGGGGTGCATCGACATTTGTCAAATATTTTCGCTATATCTGATAGGCGGGGTCCTTGCTCGAAAAGGCTTCGAATGCAGCTTCGGGCGAGGGCGCCGGACGCGACCGATTTATGTGGACAGATCGCGCGGCTTATCTTATCGTGATTCATCGGGTTATGTGGGCGCGCACGCACGCGCCTCGGAGACGGACGAAGACAGGAGTGGTCCATGATCAGCATTCGAATCGCAATCATCGGTCTCGGGTATGTCGGTCTGCCGCTCGCGGTCGAGTTCGGCAGGCTCTACGACACGGTCGGCTTCGACGTGAGTCGCCGGAGAATCGACGAGCTGAAGCACGGCAGCGACCGGACGCTCGAGACGGCTTCCGATGATCTGAAGGCGGCGAAGAGGCTCCTTTTTACGACCGATATCGAGGACATCAGGGCCTGCAATTTCTACATCGTGACCGTGCCGACCCCGATCGATCGGTTCAACCGGCCCGACCTCTCCCTCGTCGAGAAGGCGACCGAGACCGTCGGAAAGGTGCTCAAGAAGGGCGACGTCGTCGTCTATGAATCGACCGTTTACCCCGGATGCACCGAGGAGCTCTGCGTGCCGATCCTCGAGAGCCATTCGGGGCTCGCGTTCAATCGCGATTTCTTCTGCGGCTACTCGCCTGAGCGCATCAACCCGGGCGACAAGGAACACACCGTGACGAAGATCAAGAAGGTCACGAGCGGTTCAACTCCGGAAACCGCGAAGAAGGTCGACGAGGTCTACCGGTCGATCATCGTGGCGGGCACGCACCCCGTATCCTCAATCAAGGTCGCCGAGGCGGCGAAGGTGATCGAGAATTCCCAACGCGACATCAACATCGCGTTCATGAACGAGCTCGCGCTCATCTTTGAGAAAATGGAGATCGACACGCTCGAGGTGCTCGAGGCGGCGGGCTCGAAATGGAACTTTCTGCCCTTCCGGCCGGGCCTCGTCGGCGGCCACTGCATCGGGGTGGACCCGTATTATCTCACGCACAAGGCCCAGGAGCTCGGCTACCACGCCGAGGTCATCCTCGCGGGGCGCCGCATCAATGACAACATGGGGGTTTTCGTCGCGAACAAGGTCGTGAAGCTCATGATCCGCAAGGGGCACACGGTCCACGGCTCGCGCGTTCTCATTCTCGGAATCGCCTTCAAGGAGAACTGCACTGACATACGGAACTCGCGCGTCGTCGACATTGTCCGGGAGCTCGCGGATTTCGGCTGCGCGGTGGATGTATACGACCCGTGGGCCGACGGCGAGGAGGTCAAGCGCGAGTACGGCTTCCCGCTTATCGACGAGAAGGACCTCAGGGCGGGGGCGTACGAGGCCGTCGTCCTCGCCGTCTCGCACGAGAAGTTTCGAGACATCCCCGTGGCCTCGCTCAAGAAAAAGAACGGCGTTATCTACGACGTGAAATCCTTCCTCGACCCCTCCCTCGTCGACGGGCGGCTCTGAGACCGATCTCCGCGCCCGCCCGGGCCCCCGGCGAACGCCTCGGGCGTTCCGAGGCCAGGCCCGCGCCTGCGGCGCACCCCTGGCCTTCCAGTCCATCCATTCCACGTCGTAGGCTCCCCGGCGAGGTGTTTCTATCTTCTTTTCATAATCTCCTTGACATCTGTATCTAGAGAATATACTGTGTATATACTATATGTACGGACTTCGGAAGAAAGGTATTGCCCTTGCGGTCTCGTCAACGAACCCTGACCCGATGTACCGGCAGGTCACGGATCAGATCATGCACGCGATCGCGGAGGGCTCGCTTGCGCCGGGAACGAAGCTCCCGTCCATCAGGGAGACGGCGCGGATGCTCCGCTTGAGCCCCATCACGGTCAAACGGGCGTACAGCGACCTCGAGCACGGGGGATACATCATCACGAGGCCGGGGCTCGGGTCGTTCGTCGCCGGCGTGAGCAGACTGGCGCTCCGCGAGCAGAAGATCGAGGAGGTGAAACGGGAGCTCGCGAGGACGCTCAGGACCGCGAAGGCGTTCGGTGTTTCCCTGACACGCGTCAGGAGGCTCGTCAACGATTTGTGGCCGCACTGAAGGGATAAGCGGCAGGGAGGTCTCGCATGGAACAGATCAGTCTGAAGGAGATCGAGCGAAGGGCGTCTTTCTTTTACGGCGACGGCCTGATCGACATCGGGATCGGCCTCGGCGTCGTCATGCTCGGCGTGGTGCTCGTGCTCGGGCTCGGCGTCTTCGCCGGCGCGTGCGTGGTCGCGCTCCTTCCCATCGTCCGCTCGATGCGCAGGCGCATCACCTTTCCGCGGATGTACCACATGGACTTCATCCCCGATCCCTACTCGGAGCTGAAGGTGCACCGCATCGCCACGGCCATGACGGTCGCGGTCGCCGTGATCCTTCTCGTCGGCCTCATCGTATTCCCGAGAACGGGGATCATGCCCGCGCGCCTGGCAAGCTGGCTGCGGGCGAATTCGATCATCGCGTTCAGCCTTCTTATCGCGGGGATGCTTCTGTTCATCGCGTGGGGTACCGGGGTGCGCCGTCTCTTTACCTATGCGGCGATCACATTCGTCGCCCTCGTCTGCGGCTACTGGTTCAACGTCGATCCCGCGTATTATTTCATGTCCCTCGGGCTCGTGATTCTCTTCAGCGGGAGCACCGTGCTGGCCCGTTTCGTTCGAAAGTACCCGCGGTTCGACCGGTAGGCTGTAGGATTACTTCGCGCCGCCCGGTCGGAGCCTCGACAACGCCTCCCTCACAAGAGCGTTTCTCGGGTTGACCTTCAGCGCCTCCTCGAACGCCTTGACGGCGTCCGTTGTGTCGCCGCGGGCGACGTAGGCCGCTCCGAGGCGCGCGAAGTTGGTCGAGATCCCGAAAGGGGTGTCCCTCGCCACCTGACGGTTCGAGAAGAATGCGAGGACGGCCCCCGCGGCGAGGACGAGGACGAGCTCCGCGACTCGGCGGCTCCTCGCGAGGTCGAAGAGCTCGACGAGCGCCGCGCCCGCGTAGATCGCGAGGAACGGCACCGCGGGCAGTCGATAGCGGGCGAGTACATAGAAGATGAGGGCACTGAGGAGGTACGTGAGGACGCCGCCGTAGAGAAGCCACAGCCGCCTCCCCCGCGAGCGGGTGAGGAAGATGCCGAGGAGTCCGAGCGGCGCCAGCACGCCGAAAGTGAGCAGCGGCAGACGAAGGACGCCGGGGAAGCGCCGGTGAAAATAGAAATTCTCCACATTCGCCCGCTCGTAGCCGTTCCAGAAGAAATTGAATTTGTCCCAGAGGAGGCCGGCGGCTCGGCGGGGGGCGCGGCACAGGTAGTCGAGGCCGGTCCTCAGCCAGAATCTCGAAGCCTCGGACTGCGAGAGCATTCGACCCGACGCCTCCGAGGCCAAATCCTGCATCATCCGCCATTGCTCCTCGGGAGTCGCGCCGAGCGACGTGCCCCGATACGACGGAACGGAGTAAAAGCCGTTCGCGTCGGGGTTGTTTCCGATATAGAAGTTGATCCCGCCTCCCGTCGAAAGCGGTATGAACTCGCCCGTGCGGACGGCGTTTCCGATCGTGACGGGGGCCAGCGCGAGGATCACCCCCGCCGCGAGGGCGAAGGATCTTTGGATGAAGAGTGCGGGACCTCCGCGCGATCGGGCCGGGGCGTGCTCGGTGCCCGCTGCTTCGCTCCGCGGCCCCATCCCGACCGCAAGGTGAATGACGGCGAAGGGAAGCATGAGGATCGTCGTGGGGCTCGCGAGGCATGCGGCCCCGAGGATGACCCCCGCGGCCAGAATCCTCGGCCATCGCGGCGAGCCCGCTCCCCCCACGAGCGCCGCGACAAAAAGGAAATTCAAGAAGACCGTGAGAGTCGCCGGTACGAGGACGCCCTCATAGAAGATGAGAGGAGCGTAGAGCGCCGTCATGGCCCCCGCGGCGACGGCGGCCGAGCGCCCGAAGAGCCGGCGCGCGCAGAGCATGACGAGACCGCAGGTCGAGGTGCCGAGGAGCGCCTGAGTGATCCTCACCGCGGCGAGGCTCGGGCCGAAGATCCGATAGATGAGGGAGAGGAGCCAGGGGTAGAGCGGCGCCTGCATGAGCGTCGTCGGCCCGGTGTCTCCCCCGAAGGCGAGTGCCCGGGCCCACCGGTCGTATGTCGCGGCGTCGAGCTGGAGGCTCGAGGCGAGGGGATTGGATCTCATCGTGAACCACACGTGGAGAAGGCGCAGGACGAGCGCCACCGCGATGACCCCCGCCGTCAGGAGGGGCCAGAGGTGCGGTCGCTTCGTCCATTCGCGCCCCGGCATGTCGTTCGACCCTTTCGCGCGCCATTTCCGCGCACAGAGATTTCCCGCAGTCTAGGTTCAGCCCCGCGGCAAGTCAACCCGTACGTGCGCCCCGGCGCCTCGGCCGTTGACCTTTTTCTCGACTCGGAGTAAGGTTCCTGGAGGAGAATGATGAGAAGGAGGAATATCGCAATGCCGGAAATCAAGAAAGTGCTCTTCCCGACGGACTTCTCGGAGATTTCGAATCATGCGCTGCTCTACGCCCTCAAAATGGCCAAGATCTTCGACGCCGAGCTCGTCATGCTTCACGCCGTGACGCTCTACGAGAACGACCCGAACGATCCGAGCCATGATTTTCCCTCGCTCCAAGGGTACTGCACCGAGCTCCGGAAGGCGGCGGACGACCGCATCCAGATCTGCATCGAGGAAGCGGGCGAGGCCGGCGTGGCCATGCGCAAGGTGATCGTGCAGGGGGTCTCTCCTCACGGGACGATCCTCGATTTCGTGAAGGAGGATGGCGGGATCGGGATGATCGTCATGTCGACGCACGGGCGAAGCGGTCTCGCGCACGCGCTCCTCGGGAGCGTCACAGAGAACGTGATCCGCTACTCGCCGTGCCCCGTGCTCGTCGTCAAGAATCCCGAGCACGAGTTCGTCGATCCGAAGACGGGCGAGCTGCACCTGCGGAAGATCCTCTTCCCGATCGACTTCTCGAAGGACTCGCTCCACCCGATCGATATCCTGCGCGCCATCGCGAGCCGCAACGCCTCCGAGGTCATCCTGTTCCACGCGATCGACGTCGAGATTCCGCCGATCTACTACACGGCCGGCATCGAATCCTTTCTCCGGCTCGACACCGATCTCCATGACCGTATCATGGGGCACATGGAGGAACTCGCGGGGAATAAGCTCGCGGGGCTCAAGCTTCGCTATGCGGTACAGGAGGGTCGACCCGTGGATCTCATCAGAAGCTTCGCTCGCACGGAGCAGATCGATCTCATCGTCATGGGCGCCGCGGGCTCGCACGGGATCGGGGATTTTCTCTTCGGGAGCACGGCCTCGAGGGTCATTCAGAGGGCGGTGTGTCCGGTTCTGGTCGTGTAACGGTCCCGTAGACCCGCACGAATATCGCGTACGCGAGCCACGCGATGAGCGCGCCGAGCGCCGCGCCGGCGACCACGTCCGACGGCCAGTGCACGCCCACGTAGATCCTCGACAGCGACACGATCGCCGCGACCGCCAGCAGCGGTACGATCCAGCGCCGGTATACGAGACCGAGAAAGAGCATCGAGGCGGTGATGTTCGCCGCGTGGCTCGAGGGAAACGAGTACGAAGCCTTGTAGCTCCGGGTCACGACCGCCGCGGTCGTGATCCAACCCTCCTTCCCCAGCCAGAGGTGCACGTTTCCGATCGCGTCGCACGGGCGCACCCGCTCGAATATCGGCTTGATGATGTGGCTCGAGAGCTGGTCGGACGCGGCGATGATCGGAATGAGCATGAGGGCGGCCCAGCGCCCCCGGGCCTTCCCGAAGAGGACGAGCGCGCACCAGACGAGAATGACGGCGATCCGGAATTTCCCGAAATCGCTCGCGATGGGCATGACCGTGTCGAAGACGGGGTTCTCGATCGATCGGTTGAGGAGCCTGAATGCTCTGACGTCGACGGAAGCGGAGTCTGGCGGCGCGCCGGCCGCCCACGACGCGGAGGGGCATGCGCCTGCGACAACCGCGAGGAGCGCCGCGAAGCCGGTCGTGAGCAACAGCGTTCGTGTCATACGGGCGTCATTCTACCAGAGACGCGGCCGATTCGACAAGTCGTCCCGATATCCAGAATCCCCCGATGATGCTCACGAGTGAGGCCCCCCGCGCTTTGAAGGGGAACTCGATGAGTCGCGGCGGCCGCGCGGGGCGCAGCCGGACTTTCTCGAGAGCCTCGCCCTTGCGCTGGATCGATTCGGGAAGCGTCGCGAAGAAGATGAAGTCGACGAGGGCAACCGCTTCCTCCGCCCGCAACGC
>JBGPBA010000003.1:0-13392 GCA_041481005.1 Candidatus Krumholzibacteriia bacterium
CCTCGGCGGGACCCTCGTCACCGTGGAACCGCACGCCCGGTACATCATCAACGTCGGGAGCATCGGGCAGCCGCGCGACGGGATCGCCGCGGCGAGCTTCGCGCTCCTCGACGTCAAGAAGGGCGTTGTCACGATCAGACGCGTCCCATACGACATCAGGTCGGCCCAAGAGAAGATCCGGAATGTGGGCCTCCCCGAGTCGTTGGCGCTCAGACTGGCGACGGCGAGATGAACGAAAAAGAGCGGAGAAATTATCAGATCCTGAATACGATCGCGACGGGCGGCACGGCGGTCCTCTACAAGGCGATCCAGACCTCGCTCGACCGCCCCGTCGTCATCAAGCGGCTCCACGCCCACCTCATCGCCGATCCGAACTTCACGCGGCGCTTCGAGCTCGAGGCGAAATCGGCGGCGAGCCTCGACCACGAGAACATTGTCCGGATCATCGACTTCGGCTCGGCGAACGACAATTATTATATCGTCATGGAGTACATCGACGGCCCGAGCCTCAAGGACGTTCTCTCCGCGCGGCCGGTGCTCGGCGAGGAGCTGACGCTGCTGATCGCCCGCGAGATCTGCATGGGGCTCGACCACGCCCACCAGCACGGGATCGTCCATCGCGACATCAAGCCGGCCAACATCATGATCACGAGCGAGGGGCAGGTCAAGATCACCGATTTCGGCCTCGCCAAGCTCCACCAGAGCCAGACGCAGCAGACCGTCGCCTCGACGCTGCTCGGCACGCCGCTCTACATGTCCCCCGAGCAGGCGATCGGCGAGAGCATCGACGGACGAAGCGATCTTTTCTCCCTCGGTACGATCTGCTACGAGGCGATGACCGGCACGCAGCCGTTTCTCGGCGAGAACTACGCGGCCGTCATCCAGAGCATCATCAACGGAACCATTCCCCCGCCGTCGCGGATCAGGGAAGAGATCGGACCGCAGGCGGAGGCGATCGTCATGAAAGCGCTCTCGCGGGAGCCGGGCAAGCGCTTCCGAACCGCGGGAGAAATGGCCCACGCAATCGAGGCCTACCTCGGGCAGGAGAAGATCCTCGGCATCCGCGACAAGCTCAAGCGCCTCGCGGCGGGCGAAGAGGCCGCGGTATCGCACGCGGCCGCCCCGAAGGCGCGCCGCGCCAGGCGGCGTGTCCTCCCCGCGGCCGTCGCCGTCGTCGCTATCGGAGCGGCGCTCGCCATCGGCGTCCTCCCGGGACCGTCCGCGCGCATTCACTCGTGGATCGAGGCGCTTCGCGCGGTGCACCCCGTGGCTCCCTCGATAGAAGTCATGACGGCGGCACAGGGAGAGGCGCCGGGGTTCTCGATGACCCCGCTCGAGGAATCGGACGCGAACGACACGAGCACGGCCGCGCCCGCCGAAGGACCGCCGGCGACGGCCCCGGCCGTCGACTCCGTTCAAGCTCCGCCCACGGTCACCGACCGGGTACCGGCCGACGCGCAGCCGGCGCCCGCCGCGGAGAAACCGGCTGAGCCGGCCCCGCCGGCGACCGCGCCGGCATCTTCGGGCAACCGCAAGTCCGAGACGCAGGCCGAAGAGAGCGGATACGTCCAGATATCGGTCGATCCCCCCTCCGAGATCGTCATTGACGGGCGCACCCGCGCGGTCGGCGAGGCCCTCGAGTCGCTCGAGCTCATCGCGGGCCCGCACGAGGTCGTCTGCCGGCACGAAGGCTACCGGGACTACACCGAGACGATCACGGTCAAGCGCGGCGAGCTGTCGCGGCGGAGCGTCGTTCTCGAGGCGATCACGGGGTTCATATCGATCGAGACCCCGCACGGCGCACAGATGTTCGTCGACGGCGTTTTCAAGGGAACGACGCCGCTCGGCGAGCCGATTTCCATCTCTCCGGGAACCCACCAGGTCGAGCTGAAAAAGATCGGATTCCGGCCCTGGAAGAACAGCGTCTACGTGCCGCCGAACGAGACGCTCCGACTCAACATCGGCCTCGTGCCGCTCTGATCGTCGCACGGGTGCCGGCCTTCGGAATAACCACGGCTCATCGAATCAACGTCGACTCATCGCAGGGCCTCGACTCACTGAACGAGCCGTAGCGCCGCCTCGAGAGCCTCGGCGACCGTCACGGAGGCGACCTCCCCATTCGCCCCGCGCACGGCGACTACGCTTTCGTTCACGGGCTTCCACCGCGCCGGATCGGTCGGGCCGAAGACGGCCACGCAGCGGGCGCCGACCGCCCCCGCGATGTGCATGATGCCGGTGTCGTTGCAGAGAATCAATGCCGCGCGCTCCATGAGGGCGCCGAGGAATCCCACCGTCGGGCAGGAGATGACCGCCGGGAGCCTCGCCGAGGCGGCGAGGAAGGCGTCCATCGTCTCGCGATCCATCGGCCCGCGCACCGCCACCGCGGCGAGCCCGCGCCGCTCGCCGAGGAGCCGCACGAGCTCGGCGAACCGCTCCGGCGGCCAGATGTTCTGCGTCTTCCCCGCCCCCGGATGACAGACGATGAAACGCGCCTCGGGGCCGAACGCCGCGGCGATGAACCGCCGCGCCGCCTCCCGCTCGGTCTCGGTGGGAACGAGGAGCGAGGTGAGATCGCGCTCGCTGACCCCGATCGCCGCGAGCGGGTAAAGATTGTGCTCGCTCTCGTGCATGCGCGCGAGCTCGGCCGCGGACGGGAGCGGAAGCTCGAGATGGTAGTAGCGCGAGGTGAGCTCGTGCCCGAAGGGAGCGCTCGTCGATCCGACGCGCAGCCGCGCGCCACTCGCGACCGCCAGCAGCATGCTCGTCACCGAGAAGGAAACGGTATTGAGGACGATCACCGCGTCGAATCGCCGGCGCCGAAGCTCGCCGACGAATCTCGGGAGCTCGAGCGGATTGCGCCTGGATCTCCGCTTCGCGTAGGTGAGCACCTCGTCGACGTACGGATTATTCTCCATGACGCGGCTGTTGATCGGCGAGCCCACGAGCGTGATGCGCGCGCCGGGGAACCGTTTCCGCAATCCCCGGAACGCGGGAACCGCGAGGAGCATGTCCCCCATCTGGTTGTGCTGCCGGATGACGAGGAGACGCTCGACGGCGACCCGCGAGAAGTCGGCGGGCTCGAGCTTCTCGACCCTGAGAAAGCGGGCCACGAAACGGGCGAAGGCCAGCTTGGCGAACCGTTCGATTTTTCTCAGCACCGCCCGGCTCCAAAAAAATTGAAGAAAAAGTGGAACTCCGCACGCATCCTATTCGTATCAGAAAACAGAGAGCGGATGTTTCACCCCCATCCAACATTCCTACCTCATATGTGGCGGCCACCCCGGCCGCCATCCTTTTTGCCAAGGCCGCCCGCGGCGGCCGCTCGATCGAGCTTTCCCGCTCCCGCCTGCCGTCTCAATCGTCAGGAACCGTTTCCAGCATTCTCAGATAGCTTTCGTATCTGTCCCTCGAGATAACTCCCTCCTCGACGGCGGCCTTCACCGCGCAGTCCGGCTCGTGGCTGTGCGTGCAGCCGGCGAAACGGCATTCGCGGCGGACCGGGTCGAACTCCCGGAAAAATCGCGCGAGCGTGCGCTTCGTGACTCCCCAGATACCGAACTCCCTGACGCCCGGCGTATCGCCGAGGTATCCGCCGGCGTCGAGCCGGTGGAGCTCGAAATGGCTCGTCGTGTGCCTGCCCTTCCCGGCTTTCGTCGTCCCGTTCCCGATCTTGAGCTCGAGCCCCGGCTGGATGCGCGCAAGGAGGGAGGTCTTGCCGGAGCCCGAGGGCCCCGTCATGATCGAGAGCGAATTCTTCATGAGGGCGCCGAGCTCCTCGACCCCCTCCCCCGTCACCGCGCTCGAGAGGATCACGGGATACCCGAGGCGCCGGTACACGTCGAGGGTCGCCGCGAGAGCGCCGCCCCCCTCGGCAAGATCGATCTTGTTCACGCAGACGACCGGCGCCATCCCGCCGCGCTCGGCTGCGACGAGCATCCGGTCGAGCAGGCGCGGATTGAACTCGGGCCCGCGGACGGCGAACACGAGAATCACCCGATCCATGTTCGCTCCGAGGATGCGATAGCTCTTCTTTTCCGGGGAATCGCTCCGGGCGAAGGTGCTCGTGCGCGGCTCGATGCCCACGATGAGCCCCCGCGGGCCGCGCGACTCGGGACGCGCCTCCATCCTGATGCGGACGCGGTCGCCCACGACCGGCACGACCTCCTCCCGGCTCTCGTCGAGGCGGAAGCGCCCTCCGAGCGTGCACGCCACCTCGGCGTCGCCGACGGCGGCGAGAAAACCCGCACCCTTCGCCCTGATGATGAAACCCTCGACCGTATCCCGATCCGACATTCGCTCCCCTTCCGCCGTTGGCCACGCGCCGCGTGAAGTCTTTGAACGATATCAAAAAATTCTTGGCCGAAAAAGACGAAATTGCTATGCAAGATTCGGAAGCTGATGCTATATTAGGCGCGTATGGAAGCTTCCAAGCTTATTTCGTTCTTTGCAGAGGACCTCTGCATTTTTCATCTCCGCTCGCGCAAGAAGATGTCCGTGCTCACGGAGATCGTTCATCACCTCGCCGTGCACAACAAAATCTCCGACGAGCGCTTCATCATCGAGATGCTGAAGAACCGCGAAAGCCTCGGCAGCACGGGGCTCGGCAACGGCGTCGCCTTCCCGCACGGCCGCTCACTCGCGATAAAGGAGCTTTCGGTCCTTTTCGCGCGGTCGACCTCGGGGGTCGATTTCGACGCACTCGACGGCAAGCCGACGCGCGTCTTTTTCCTCATCCTCGCCCCCTCGGACAAGGGCTCGGAAACGTACCTCCAGATACTGAGCGAGCTCATCGGCCTCATACAGAAGCCGGCGAAGCTCAAGGCGCTGTGCGAGGTCACCGATTTCCCGACCCTTCTCAGCATATTGGAGAACAAGTAGCATGAAAGACGAACATCGGCTCCTCATCGCGCTCCAGGACCTCGACATCATGATCAAGGAGGTCAAGGACAAAGCGACCTCGAAGGAGCTGCAGAGCCTCGGGTTCAAGCTCACCGGGCTGAGCGAGCTCCAGGACGCGCGCAACAAGCTCGCCAACAGGGTGCCGAAGGCGCTGTTGAACCGGTACGAGAAGCTCGCCCAGCACTATACGCTGGCGATTCTCCCCATCACGGGAAGCCTCTGCCTCGGGTGCTTCATCAAGCTCCCGACCTCCTTCTTTTCCGCGGTGAGCAAGACCGAGCTCCAGACGTGCGAGAACTGCGGCCGCCTGCTCTACATTCCGTAGCACGCTCCTTGCCATTCGTGTCACGATATTCTTCTTGCAATGCTGCGCCCTCGCGGGGTAAAGTATTTTAACTGGTCAAGATTCTTTACGGAAACGAGTCGCGATGGCGGGCGATGGTCAGAAAGAGGGCCTCAACTCGAGGTACCTCGTCGAGCAGATGCTCGGTGAATATCCTCCCTGGCGCGGGTACCGGGTGAGCGATGCCCTGAGCGAAAAGAAGTACCTCCTTTTCTCGCTCCCCGCTCACGCGGACGCTCCCGTTTCCCTCGACGATCTCAAGATGCGCGACTTTCTCTTCTCGCGCGGGGACGGCTTTGTGTCGCCGACCCTCTCGCTCCAGCGGATGAACGGGACGATCACCTTTCTCCTTCCCGCGGCGGAGCTCATTCCGCTCATGAAGGCGCTTCCCTCGATGAAGCCGGTCAGGGTCGCCTCCATTATGAAGCTCCTCGTGACGCAGGTTCTCGCGCGCCACCACGACGGGCTCTTCTTCCACAACCTCACCGCCGAATCGCTCTACATCGCGGAGGATGCGCTCGGCGTGCTCCCGACCGCGTACCTCCTTCCCCGGGAGCTCCTCGACCGAACCCTGAAGCCTCGCTCCGCCGAGGAGCGCTCGCTCGACCCGATGAGCGAGGATCTGCGCATGCTCGGGGGGATCCTCTCACACTTCTCGCTGTACGCCGATCACGAGACGTCCGAAGGGATCAAGCGGGTCGCCGCGCGCCTCGGCGCGCTCGGCCCCGAATCGACCGCGGCCGAGTACTTCGGAACGATCGACGAGCTCCTCTCGCTGGTCGAGGCCGACGACCGCGCTTCGCTGGTGCCACGGACGAGGGAGTTCCGCACGAGCCCGCCCGCCCAGGCGATGCGGACGATGAAGCAGATCGCCCTCAAGGCGCGGGACGGGGAGCGGCAGCTCGTCCTCATTCGCGGGACGAGCGGCGAGGGCAGATCGAGCTTCGTCGCCGAGGTCGCGCGGAAGCTCGAGAGAGAATGGGGGCTCGAGAAGGGCGCGATCGTGAGCGACCAGACCCTCTTCCAGGACTTCGCGGAGCGGGACGAGGACGAACGCAGCGATTATTGTCTGATCGACGATCACACGAAGGAGCCGCTCCTCTCGCGCTACGTCATGGACCGCCTGTGCAGGGCGGTCGACCACTGCATGCTCGTCGCGATCGCCACGGACGAGTCTCCCCCGACGCACTTCATGGATACGCTCCGCGAGGAGCTCGGCAGGCGGGACACGACGCTGCGCGAGGTCGAGCTGCCGCCGTTCGGGGCGGCGGAGAAGGCGCGGATCCTCTCGCAGATGCTGCCCCCCGAGACGGCGAAACGGCTCCATGCGCGGGGCGACTCACGGCGGCCGCTCGCGATTGCCGTGTGCAATCTCGCGGCGCTTGCCGCGGGTACCGCGCCTTCCGAGGAGGACGGGGCCTTCCTCGAAACCCTCTCCGCCGAGGAACGCTCCGTTCTCAACTTCATCGCGGCGTTCTCGTTCGACATGCCGCTCTCCTTTCTGCTCGGCATCTACGCGCCCGAGGAGACGAACATCTACGCCGCGCTTCAGCGGCTCCTCGCGATGGGCGTCGTGCGAAAGAGGGCAGAGGTCTCGAGCCTGGCCGGCGGCGAGCTGTCCGTCGTCTACGGCGCCGCGAGCGGCACCATCGCCGAGGCGGCGCTCAGGAGCGTTCCCGCCGACCGGCGGCAGCAGATCCACGGCAATATCGCCCGCCTCCTCGAAGAGAGGCAGGGCATCCCCGCCGTCTACGGCTTCTATCATCTGACGAGGAGCGGGGGGCGCGCGGATGCCGCGCTCAAGGGATTCGAGATTCTCGAGCTCCTCATCGCCCGCCAGAAATCGGCCGCACTCGCCTGCTTCCATCGTACGTACGCGGACGAGAAACTCGACCGCTGCCTCTCCGCGGAAATGCGGCTCAAGCTGCTGCTCGACCTCGGCAACGCCTTCTCGATCACGGGATCGATGGAGCGCGCCGAAGTGTGCTTCCGCAAGTGCCGCGAGGAGGCCTCGCGTGAAACGGACGCCTCCGGCTTCAGGAACGTCGCGGTCGAGGCGAGCAGACGCGAATGCGAGATCCTCGAGAAGAAGGGAGAGTTCACGAAGGCCGAGAAGCTCCTCGAAAAGGTGATCGCCGCGCACGGCGAGGACCTCCCGGCGAACGAGCGCGCCAAGCTCTACCACGACATGGCGTGGCTCAACTACCGGCTCGGCGCCTTCGATGAATCGTGGGAAAACTGCCTCCTCGTCCACCGTCTCCTCGACGGCAAGAAGAGCCCCGCCGAGAGCGCGCAGGCCTACAACCTCATGGGCACGATCAACTGGAACCGGAGCAAGTACGACGAGGCCGTTCTCTGCTACAAGCGCTGCCTCGCCATCCACGAGGAGAGCGGCGACGAGATGGGGATCGCGGTCACCGACAACAACCTCGGCCTCGTCTACCTGTCGCTCGGCTCGCTCGAGGAGGCGCTCGAGTGCTTCACGAAGAGCATGGAGATCAAGGAGCGCCACAACAACCTGCCCGGGCTCGCCGCCGCCCACCACAACATCGCGCTCGTCTACCTCGATCTCGACCGGATCAGGGACGCGGAGAAGAACTGCCTCGCCGCGACGCGTCTCGCCGAGGAGATCGGGAATCAGCAGCTGTTGGCCGAGTCGTACGGGACGATGGGCGACATCGCGTTCCTCCAGGGGAACTACGAGAAGGCGAGAAGCTTCTACCGTAAGGACCTCCACCTGTGCGACAAGACCAAATCGCTCAGGGAAAAGGCGATCACGTATCGGCGGCTCGGCGAGCTGCACCTCGCCCAGGGGAACCTCGGCGAGACCTCGGCGATGCTCGAGCAGGCGCGCACGTACAACCAGAAGATCGGTTCGCGGCTCGAGACGGCGCTCCTCAACCTCCTCGACGGGAGAATCCTCCTCGCGCAGGGAAAGGTGGAGGACGGCAGGTGCAAGCTCGAAGGGGCCGCGCTCGAGCTCTCGCTCCTCGGCAAGCGGGGGGCCGCGGCGGCCGTGGCCGCCGAGATCGGCGCCCTCCACTTCGGCGACGGAAACGAGCCGCTCGCCCGCGAGTATCTGCTGCGGGCGAGATCGCTCATCCGCGATGGGGAAAATCCTCCGAAGCAGGTGCGGCAGCTCCAGGACAGCCTCGACCGCCGGTCCGAGATCCCCGAGAGCCGGATCGCCTCCGACGCCGACCGTTTCAGGGTGCTCTGCAGGGTGACCTCGCTTATCCGAACGATCGGGGATCCGGAGAAGCTCTACGCGGCGATCGTCGAGACGGTGCGGAAAGCCACCGCCATGGAGCGGGCGGCCCTCGTCGTCAAGGTGGAGGGGCGCGACGCGCTCAAGGTGGTCGCCGGCGCGGGCGGCCTCGCCCCGGGAACGTTCGCGGTCGACAAGAACGTGAACGCGATCCTCACGATCGCCCGGCAGCTCGGCTATCCGATCGACAGCTCTCGAAGCCACATCCCCGAGGGGAAAGTGTCGGAGGAATTCCTCAAGGCGCACCCCCGCGTGATCTGCATGCCGCTCAGGGTTCTCGACGAGGTGGCGGGCTACCTCTACCTCGACGGTCCGAGGGGCGCGGCCCCGACCTCCGACGACGATCAGAGCTTCCTCGTCGCGATGAGCCAGCAGCTCGCCCTCGCCCTCGAACGGCTCTCGCTCGCCGGGAAGGTGCGCGAGCTCGAAAAATCGCGGCCGATCGCGGCCGGCCTCGCCCGGCCGAAGGAGCGGGCGGCGTTCCAGGAAATCATCGGCGACTCTGCTCCGATGAAGCGCATCTACGAGCTCGTCGAGAGCATCAAGAACATGGAAACCACGGTGCTCCTCACCGGATCGAACGGGACGGGCAAGGATCTCGTCGCCAAAATGATCCACTACCGGGGCGCCCGGGCCGACCGACCGTTCGTGGCGCTCAACTGCGCCGCCTTCCCCGTCGATCTCCTCGAGAGCGAGCTGTTCGGCCACGAGAAGGGAGCCTTCACCGGGGCTCACCGTCAGCGCATCGGGCACTTCGAATCGGCGAACGGCGGAACGATCTTCCTCAACGAGATCGGCGACATGCCGCTCACGCTGCAACCGAAGCTGCTCCACGTGCTCGAGGAGCAGAAGTTCTACCGCGTCGGGGGCACGACGACGATCTCGACGAACGTGCGGATTATCACCGCGACGAATAAGGATCTCCGCGGCCTCGTCGATCAGGAACGATTCCGCGAAGACCTCTACCACCGGATCAACATTTTCCCGATCCGCATCCCCGACCTCAAGGAGCGGCTCGACGACATCGAGCCCCTGTGCGCGCATTTCCTGTCGACCTACTGCCGGCTCTACGGCATGCCGATGAAAAGGATCTCGCCCGAGGCGATGGCCCGCCTCGCGGCGTACGACTGGCCCGGGAACGTCCGCGAGCTCGAGAACATCGTCAACCGGCTCATCATCATCTCGAAGCGCGACACGATCCTGCCCGAGGATATCCCCGATTACATCGTGAAGAAACCGGAGACGGTGAAGGCTCGGGCGCGCGTGACGCTCGAGGAAACGATCGACACGCTCCTCGAGACGCTCGAGCTCTCGACGAGCGATCCGATTCTGCCCAAGGTCGAAGGGGTCATCGTGAGCAAGGTCGTCGAGCTGATCGGCGACAAGACGAAGGCGGCCGCGCTGCTCGGCATCTCGAAGCCGACCGTCTACTCGAAGCTGAAGAAATACGGAAAGACAAAGGACGCGTAACGTCGACTCGCCGTCGGGACGTCGTATGAAACGAATGCGGGATCGCAAAATGAATTCGCTCGTCAGGCTGGCGCTCGTCGTTCTCGTGATCGTCTGCGCGATCTACGTCCCCCTCAGGGTACACCAGGTGCGCGCCGGCAGCGGGGCCGAGCATCCGCAGGCGGGCGCGGCGCTCAGCATCTTCGTCACGGACGGGCTCGCGGGATTCCGCGAGCCCACCTCTTGAAGATCGTGCGAGTTGTGCGGGATGGCCCGGTGGGCTTCCCTCGTTGAACAGCGGCGCGCCGAGCGACCGACGCTCCTCGTCGATGCGGGCGACTTCCATTGGTCCCACCCGCTCGTGTACCAGGACGTCCGGGATCGCTACTTCTTCGACGGCATGAGATACATGCGGTACGACGCGGTCGGCATCGGCGAGTACGAGACCGCAGCGCGCACGGAAAATTTTCTCGAAAGCCTCAAGCGCTATCGACTCCCCTTTCTGAGCACCAACATCGTCTCCGCGGCCACGCGAAAACCGATCGCCGAGCAGGAGATCGTGAAGACCTTCGGCGGGAGGAGAACGATGTTCGGTCGCACGGGAGGCTGGCGGGTCGGTATGTTCTCGGTCGCCTCTCCCGAGCTCGTATACGGCTTCGGCGACAATGCGGCGGCGCGCTACTACGTCGTCGACCCGAAAATCGCCGCCGTCGAGGCGGTGGCGAAGCTCCGCCGAGAGGGGTGCAGCGTCATCGTGGCGATCAGCCACCAGCCGTGGGAAAAGAGCATCGACCTCGCGCGTGCGGTGCCCGGGATCGACGTGGTGGTCGGCTCCCACACGACGCACGGAATGACGTACGGCGAGCTCGTTGGAAAGACACTCGTCGTCGACCCGGGCCCGGTCGGGGCGAGCTTCGCGGAGATCGAGGTCACCTTTGCGGCCATGGGACCGACCCTCGGCGCGACGGAGCGCTGCCACGAGATCATCACGACCCCCGGCGATCCATGGCTCGTCGCGCTCGACCGGAAGTATCAGAAGGAGATCCATTCCTTTCCGACGGCGGGATTGAAGCTCGACAGCTTGACGGTGAAGGACACGACGAAGGGGCGCGGCGACTGAGCTCCCGAGGCGCACGGCGGAGGCGCGATCGATCGGTTTTCCATATACTCTCGAGGTGTCATGGGCTATGATGGGGCTCATCGGGAGTGCGGCGCGCGGGTTTTTCTCAAAGGAGCTCGAATGTTTACCAAGAAAATATGTCGTTGCCTCATGCTGCTCGCGGTGATCGCGATCGGTTTCGAGGCGTCCGCGCGGGCGGCGTCGCCGGCGGCCCTGCTCCTCTCCTGCAAGGGGAACGTGACGATCGTCCGGAAAGACGGCTCGACGGTTCGCGGTTCCTACGGTCTCCCTCTCGGCCCGGGGGACGAAGTGCGGACCGCAGCCGGGGCCGAGGCCGAGATCAACTTCGAGAACGGGACGTGGATCAAGGTCGGCTCCGGGAGCAGCGCTCTCATCAAATCGGCCAGCATGGCAAAACCGGCTCCCGAGGAAATGCGCGCCCGGACGAGCTTCGAGTCGGTGAACACCTTCCTCAAGCTCAGGGAATCGGAAGGGGTATCGCTCGCCGGGCTTCGTTCCGCGGCGAAGACCCCCGACATCACCCTCGAATCGCCGTGCCAGACAACAATCGCCTCCGACCGGCCGCGCTTCGCCTGGCAGGCGTCCGATACCGCCGCGGCGCTCAGGCTCAAGCTCTACGACGAGAAGGGAGTACGGTGGCAGCGCGACGTCAGGGGCGCCTCGTCGATCGAATACCCGGTCGACGCGGAACCGCTCAAGCCGGGCGTCACGTACTCATGGACCCTCGAAACGACCGATCCGCTCAGGTTCCCTCCGTTGAGGAGCCAAGCGGCCTTCTTCGAGATCATGCCGCCGGACGAGGCCGCTGCGCTCGAAGTCTCGCTCGCGTCGATCGACAGGACCGCCCTGCCGAGCGAGTCGGCGTACCGCCTCGTGCGGGCGAGCTTTTTCTTCAGGCACAAGCTCATGAACGAAGCGATCGGCGAAACGCGCACGGCGCTCGAGCTCGAACCGGGGAACACCTCCCTCCATGCGATCCTCGCGCGCCTGTATGCCGAAACGGGCAGAACGTCCGAGGCGATGGGCGAATACGACAAGATCCTCGAGAAGCGCTGAGAGCGCCACGGCCTCCCGGCTTTTCGCACGGAGCAATGGGAATCGATACGATCGCAGGGTACGAGATCCTTGAGACGCTCGGCGAAGGCGGGATGGGAATCGTCTACCGGGCCCGCGACGCCACGCTCGACCGCGAGATCGCGGTGAAGGTGATACGCCCGTCGGCCCTCGGCTCCCAGGCCAAGGAACGCTTCATCCGCGAGGCGCGCGCCTGCTCCCGCATCAACCACCCGAACATCGTCACCGTGTACGCCGCGGGCGAGGAGCATGGAACACCTTACATCGCCATGGAGCTCCTCCGCGGAAGAACACTCCGCGAGATACTCGCAGACGGGCCCGTTCCCTGGCGGCAGGCGATCGGGTGGGTCTCGGCGATCCTTGACGCTCTTGGAAGGCTCCACGCGGAAGGGATCGTGCATCGCGACCTCAAGCCGGAGAACGTGATCGTCACCGATGGAGGCACGGCAAAGCTCATGGACTTCGGGATCGCGCGCCTCGGAACGAGCGAGACCCTCACAGTGGACGGAGCCACCATCGGCTCGATCCACTATATGTCTCCCGAACAGGTTCAGGGGAAAAAGGCCGACCCGCGAAGCGACGTCTTCTCGATGGGCGCCGTGCTCTACGAGATCCTGAGCGGCGAGTACGCGTTCTCGGGAGAGCATCCCATGGCCGCGATGTATTCGATCTCGACTGAATCGCCCCGTCCGCTCGGCGAGCTCGCGGGCGACCTTCCCCCGGGTCTTCCGGAGGCCGTCTCGCGAGCCCTCGAGAAGAATCCCGACGCGCGGTTTCAGGACGCCGCCGCTTTCAGAACCGCCCTCCTCGACGTGGTGCGTCCGCTCGAAGCGCCGCCGGTCCGCCGTCCGGCGAGACGATGGATCTTCGTCTCGGCGGCCGCCGGTCTCACCGTCGCCGCAGTCGTGTTCATCGGGGTCGGGAAGGGGTATCGCGACCGCCAGCTCGCCATCAGGTACAACGACAAGGCGGCTCTCGCCTGGAAACAGGGAAACCTGGCCGAGGCCGATTCGCTCCTCGGGCGAGCCCTTTCGGTCGAGCCGCGATCGCCTCAGATCCTCTCGAACCTGGCCGACCTGCGCTCGGATCGCGGTGACTTCCCGGCGGCCGAGGACGCCTACCGCGCGGCGATCAAGGCCGACTCATCCTTCGTTTACGCGTACAACAACCTCGCCCGGTTCCTCATCTCGAGGGGACGGGCGGCGGAGGCAACGGCAA
>JBGPBA010000004.1:0-12166 GCA_041481005.1 Candidatus Krumholzibacteriia bacterium
AACCGTGCGCGCCTCGGTCGAGTCGGAGAACGTCTCCCTTGGGGAGTCCTTCATGTACCAGATCGAGGTCGATGGAAGCGACGACGTTACGCGGCCGGATCTCTCGGTGCTCGCGGCGGATTTTTCCGTCGAGTTCCTCGGAGGCTCGAATAACAGCAGCACCTCCATCTCGATCGTCAACGGCCGCATGGAGAAGGAGGTCCACAAGGGCTACGTTTTCCAGTACCGTCTGACGCCTCGCAAGAAGGGCGCGATCCTGATTCCCGCGGTCCCGGTCGGCGTCAAAGGGCAGACGTTCATGTCGAACCCCATCAAGCTCGGCGTCAACCAGCCCGTCGAGACGCAGGACTTCAAGCTCAGGATCTCTCTTTCGCGGTCGACCTGCTACGTCGGGGAGCCGGTGGTGCTGACCGTGACCTGGTACATCGGCCGCGACGTCGAGAATTTCCGCTTCACGATGCCCGTCCTCGAGAGCTCCGCCTTCAGCGTAGAGAGCCCCGAGGTAAAGATCGACAAGAGCAAGCAGTACTACCGGATCCCGATCGGCAACACCGAGGTGGTCGCCGTGAAGGGCACGGGGAACCTGGAAGGCCGCGACTACGCGACGATCTCCTTCACGAAGGCGCTCATTCCGAAGCGCGCGGGCGCCTTCACGATCCCGGAGGTTACGGTCGAATGCGCCGCGGTGAGCGGGAGCCTCCGCGGCAACGATTTCTTCAATGACTTCTTCTCGGACAGATTCTTCGGCGGCCGTCGAGGCGCCGCGCAGCGCTACGTCGTGCCGTCGAACGCGCTTGCCCTCAACGTGAAGGATCTTCCGCAGGAGGGAAAGCCGCCGGGGTTCGTCGGGCTCGTCGGCGTGTACAAGATCGTCGCGGACGCCTCGCCGAAGGACGTGAGCGTCGGCGACCCGATCACGCTCAGGATCGTTCTGACGGGGCCCGACTATCTCGGCTCGGTCGATTTTCCGCCGCTCCAGAATCAGGAGGCGCTGTCGACCTACTTCAAGATCCCGGACGAGCGGGCGGACGGAAAGATCGTCGACAGGAGCAAGGTGTTCACGCAAACGATCAGGGCGAAGAGCGAGAACGTGAAGGAGATCCCCGCGATCTCGCTCGCCTTCTTCAATACGAGGACGGGAAAGTACGAGACGACCTCCTCGGCGCCCATCCCGATCATGGTGCGTCCGACGCGGGTCGTGACCGCGGTCGACGCGGAGGGCGCGGCGCCGGGGCCCATCGGGAGCCCTCTCGAGGGCTGGAAGGAAGGGATCGCCTACAACTACGAGGGCCCCGCAATGCTCGAGCCGCGGCAGTTCGGGCTCGGCTCTGCGCTGAGGAGCCCACTCTGGCTCGCCGTGCTGATCGTGCCGCTCGCCGCATACATCGGCCTCGTCTCGGCGATGGCCGCGCGGAGCCGCCGCGAGGCCAATGTCGAATCGAGGAAAGCGCGGAGCGCGTTCGGACGCCTGAGGAGAAGGCTCGACGCGATTCGGAAGGAAGGCTCGACGGGCGCGGTCCTCTCCGAGGCTGTTCTCGCCGCGATGAAGGAGTATCTCGGCGACAAGCTCACCATGCCCGGAGCGACCCTCACGGCCGTCGACGTGGAGAAGATTCTCAATGAGAAGGGTGCGCCGCCGGAGGCGGTCGCGGCGATCAAGTCATTCATGAGCCTCTGCGAGGCGGGGGCCTACGCCGGAGACAACTCCGCCGCCGCGGATCGCGAAGGATTCATGAGGAAGGCGCGCGAGGCCGCCGAAGGCCTCGAAAAAGCATCATGACGAGAAACGTGAGAATACGTGCCGCGCTCGGCATCATGGGGACCATCCTCCTCTGTTCGCTTCTCGGCGCGTCCGCAAGCGCCAAGCTCGCGAGCCGGGAGGTCCGCGACAACCTGGCGGCGGGAGAGCAGGCGTTTCACAAGGCGATGGAGCTCGACCGTTCGGACCCCGAGGCCGCGCGCGCCTACTACCAGGACGCCATTCTCAACCTCGAGCGCATCGTCAATGACGGACGTGTCAGAAACGGCGAGCTCTACTACGACATCGGCAACGCCTACTTCCGCCTCGGCGACCTCGGCCGCGCCATTCTCAACTACAAGCGTTCGAGCCTCTACATGCCGAACGATCCGAACCTCAAGCAGAATCTCGACTACGCGCGGAACCGCCGCGCGGACAGGATCGAGCGCAAAGAGCAGGAGAACGTCTACCGAACGCTCTTTTTCATCCACTACGACATCCCATCGCGCTCGAAGCTCATCATCTTCGCGGCGTGCTTCGCCGCGGTCTGGGTCTCGGCCGGGCTGCGGCTCTTCGTGCGGGCCGGGAGCCTCAAGGTTGTCCTCGTCATCGCCGCGGTCGCGAGCGCAATTTTCCTCGCGTCGCTGGCCGTCGATGCGGTAAGCTTTGCGAGCCGTCCTCCGGGCGTCATTACGGCGAACGAGGTCACGGGGAGGATGGGGGACGCCGATTCCTACCAGCCGAGCTTCAAGGAGCCGCTCCACCGCGGCACCGAGTTCAAGCTCCTCGAGAAGAGGGCGGGCTGGTGGCGGATCGAGCTCGCGAGCGGCGACGAGACGTGGATTCCGACGGGCTCGGCGGAGCTCGTTTTCTAGTCTTCTCGTTCGACAGCGTACGTCCCGGAAAGGAGAGACTTTCATGAAGCCAGGCAGAGCGGCGAAGGCCGCGGTGCTTTGTGCGTTCGTTCTCGCGGCGGCGTGCCGGGGCGCGTTCGCCGAGAAGCCCGCGGCGAGCTTGACCCCGGAGCTCATCAAGGAGCTCCAGGTGTCCTTCAAGCTCGACGCCGGTACGCGCGCCCTCATGAACGCCATTACGAATAACGAGGTCAAAGGCCTCGCCTTCAACCGCGAGCTCTACAACAGGCACGAGGATCTCTTCGATTACAAGATCGACGCGAAGGGGATCACCGATCAGCAGCGGAGCGGCCGCTGTTGGCTCTTCGCGGGGCTCAACATCATGCGCCCCGCCGTCATGAAGAAGTACAACCTCGAGAGCTTCGAGTTCTCCCAGAACCACCTCTTTTTCTGGGACAAGCTCGAGAAGGCGAACATGTTTCTCGAGGCGATGATCGAGACCCGCGACCGGCCGCTCGACGACCGCGAGCTTGAGGTGCTTCTCAAGGACCCGGTTCCCGACGGCGGCTGGTGGACCTACGTCGTGAGTCTCGTCGAGAAGTACGGCGCCGTGCCGAAGGAGATCATGCCCGAGACGAATCACAGCAGCAGCACGGGCGAGATGAACATGCTGCTCAACCGGCTCATGCGGCACGACGCCGCCGAGCTCCGGAAGCTCGCCGCCGGCGGCGCGAAGCCGCAGGCGCTCGGGGCGCGGAGGGTCGAGATGCTCAAGGACGTCTACCGCATCCTCGCGCTCAACCTTGGGCTGCCGCCCGACGAATTCGTCTGGCGCTACGAGGACAAGGACAAGAAAGTCCACGCGGCCGCGTACACGCCGCGTTCATTCTACCGCGAGGTCGTCGGGGTGAACCTCGGCGACTACGTGTCGATCTTCGACCACCCGGCGCACCCGTACAACAAGTACTACCGGATCAAGTACTCGCGGAACATGCAGGACGTCCCCGACATGGACTTCGTGAACCTCGACGTGACGAGCCTCAAGGCGTACGCCCGGGCCTCCGTGCTCGCGGGCGAGCCCACCTGGTTCGCCGCGGACGTCGGGATGCAAAACGACGGCAAGGACGGCATTTTCGAAGACGGCATCTACGATTACCGCGCGCTCTTCGGCGTCGACATGGGGCTCACGAAGCCCGAGCGCATCCAGTACCTCGACAGCTCCCCCAACCACGCGATGGTCTTCGTGGGTGTCGACACGCTCGGCGGCCGCGCCGTGAAGTGGCTCGTCGAGAACTCGTGGGGGACAGAGAAGGGCAATAAGGGGCTGTGGACGATGTACGACAACTGGTTCGACCAGTACGTCTACGGCGTCATCATTCATAAGAAGTTTCTGCCGGCGAACGTGGTCGCGCTCATGGCCACGAAGCCCGAGGTGCTCCCCGCATGGGATCCGATGCGGGAGCTGTTTCAGTAGTTCTTGATGTGTTCGAGGCGGCGACGCGTGTCGCGCGCCAAAACAGGAGGTGCCGTATGAAAAAGCTCTGTGCGCTCGTTGTCCTCGCGTGTCTCGTGCTCGCATCGAGTGCCGCTCTCTCGGAAGACTGGGCGACCTTGTCGAAGCTCATGAGCGCGAACTGCGCGAAGTTCATGGGCGACGTCAAGGATCTCACGATGACGATGGACATGACGAACAAGTCGCCCCACGGCTCGATGGCCTCGGCCTCGACCCTCTACTCGAAGGGTGACAAGTTCCGCGCCGAGATCACGATGAAGGAAATGCCGGGCGGAGGCGCCATGCCCGCCGAGATGGCCGGGATGAAAACCATCGTCATCAAGGACGGCACGAACACCTGGATGGTCAACCCGATGACCGGGAAGATGCAGCTTCCCGCCGCCGATGCGAGCCGGTACCGCGGCCAGTGGCTCTGCTCCGATTACATCCCGCAAAGCGCCGAGATCGTTGGGAGCGAGGCGATCGGCGGCCGCGACTGCTACGTCATCGCCGACAAAGACCCGAAGGCGACCTTTGCGAAGCTCTGGATAGACAAGAAGAACTATCATCTCCTCAAGCTCGAAGGCAAGCCCGAGAAGGACGGAGCCACGATGGTGGCCCTCTTCACTGACTTCAGGAAGGTCGCGGGCGACTTTGAGGTTCCATATATGACCCAGGTAACCGCTGGCCCGGACGTCGCCTCGACGATCACCGTCACCTCCGTCGCCGTGAACAAGGGGCTCAAGGATGACTTGTTCAACGCCGACAAGATCGAGGGCAAGGCGACCAACATGATGGAGATGATGAAGAAGATGAAGCAGCAGCAGAAGGACACGACCTAACAAACGTGAGGCCCGAGAGCGGATGGGGGCGCGCAGGCGCCTCGCCCGCTCGACGGGCCGAGGCATGGGATGAAGAGATTGAGTTGGAAGATGCGGGCGGGGGTTTCTCTCGTCGTCCTTTCGGTGCTTCTCTATGTTCTTCATTACCTCGTGTTCCGGAATACCCATCAGATATTCAACTACCTTCTGATCGACCTCGCGTTCCTTCCGATCGAGGTGCTCATCGTGACGCTCATCATCGCCGAGTTCCTGAGCGAGCGCGAGAGGCGGGCGATGCTGAAGAAGCTCAACATGGTCATTGGGGCATTCTTCAGCGAGGTCGGCGGCATGCTTCTCAAGGCGTTCATCGGCATGGACGCGGCGGCGGCACAGAAGCGGGAGAAGCTCTCGACGGCGGGCGGTTGGAAGGAAGAGCAGGTGAAGGATCTCATCCCCTTCTTCAGGGGTGTCGAGTACGGGGTCGAGCCCGCCGTGGGGGACTTCGAGAAGCTCCGCGGCATCCTCGTGGGGAAGAGGGAGTTTCTGCTGGGGCTCCTCGAGAACCCGAACCTCCTCGAGCACGAGTCGTTCACCGAAATGCTCTGGGCGGTGTTCCACCTCACGGAGGAGCTCGAGGCGCGCGAGGATTTCGCGAGGCTCCCCGCCTCAGACGTCCTGCATCTCAAGGGGGACTCGAAGAGGGCGTACGGCGCCATCACCGTCGAGTGGCTCTTGTACATGGAGCATCTGCGGGCGAGCTATCCTTATCTTTTCTCGCTCGCCGTGCGGACGAACCCGTTCGACGCATCCGCTTCGGTCATCGTGACGTAAGGAGGTGTTCTCGCCATGAAGCTCAGCGTCGGTCAAATGGCGCCCGATTTTTCCCTGCCCGATCAGGACGGCATGGTCCGCACGCTTACGAGTTTTCGCGGCACATGGGTGCTCCTCTACTTCTATCCGAAGGACGACACGCCCGGGTGCACGAAGGAGGCCTGCGCCATCCGCGATTCATTTCCCGACTTCGGCGCGCTCAAGGCGGTTGTGCTCGGGGTGAGCACCGACTCCGTCGAGAGCCACAAGAAATTCGCCATGAAGCACAAGCTGCCCTTCAATCTTCTCTCGGACGAGAAGAAGGAAGTCGTGAAGACGTACGATGTCTGGGCGCCGAAGACATTCATGGGGAAGGAGTTTCTCGGGACGGCGCGGACGTCCTTTCTGATCGACCCCGCGGGCAAGATCGCGAAGATTTACGAGGGAGTGAAGCCCGAGAGGCACGCGGACGAGGTCCTCGCGGATCTCAAGCAGCTCGGCGTGAAGCAGCCCTAAGGGCCGGCGAGGTTCTCAACGGTCCTGGAGAGCCCGGCGCAAAAGCCCCGACACCCGCGGCGATCCTTATGAAGTTCATCCGTTCACGATGAGGTGTGCGAGAATGACCGAGAATTCCAAGGGCCGTGTGGGCGGCGAATCGCAGGCGGTTCGCAAGAGCAAGGTTCTCATCATCGACGACGAGACCTCTTTCATCGAGAGGATGTCGAGCTACCTCGGCGACCGTTTCGAGCTCCACGCGGCGATGAGCGGGAGGGAGGGGCTCGACAGGGTGCGGGAGGTGCTGCCCGACGTCGTTCTCCTCGATTACAAGCTCAACGACGTCTATGACGGGCTCGACGTGCTCAAGGAGATCAAAGAGCACTTTGCCTACATCAACGTCATTCTCATCTCGTCGTTCCTCGACGAGAAGGTCGTCGCCGAAGCCGAGAAGCTCGGCGTCGACGAATGTCTGCCGAAGAACCTGAATCTCGGCGCCTTCGACCGGCTCATCCTTCGCGCGATAGAGCGGAACCTCCTGTCGAGAAAAGCGCAGCTCGCCGCGCGGGGCCGCGCGATGCAGGAGATCGAGCCCGTGTTCGATTCGCCCGCGATGAGGGATGTCCGCGCGATGGCCGAGAGCTATCGGAATCTCGATGAGAATATTCTCATCTCGGGGCCGCCCGGCGCGGGCAAGGAGGTCCTCGCGAGTTGGATCCATCATACGAGCGATCGCGCGGGGGGGCCGTTCTGCATCGTCGACCTGCCGAACCTTTCTCCGACGCTCTTCGAGGCCGAGCTCTTCGGGCAGGACAAGTACTCGGTGGCGGATACCCAGGTGACGAAGCGGGGGCTCCTCGAGCTCGCCCACGGCGGCACGATCGTCCTCGACGAGGTCGGAGATCTTCCTCTCGCGGCGCAGACGAAGCTGCTCAGAGCGGTCGAGAAAAAGAGCTTCCACAGGCTTGGGGACGACAAGATGATCGGGGTGGACGTACGGTTCATCATCCTCACGTGCAAGGATCTCCAGGCGATGGTTCGCGCGGGGACGTTCAAGTCCGAGCTCTACTATCGCGTCAACACCCTTCGCATAAACGTGCCTCCCCTCTTGGAACGGCGAGAGGACGTGCCGCTCCTGGCGAGGCAGATGCTCAAAACGTTCGGCGCGGCATTTCGGAAAGACGTCCGCGAGATCGACCCCGCCGTCGACCGCCGTTTCCTGGAGTACCAATGGCCCGGCAACGTGCGCGAGCTCGAGTGCGTCGTGAAGAGCGCGATCATCAGGGCGGCGGGTACCGCCATCACCCTCGATGACGTGGCTCCAGGTCTCGGCGGTCCCCTGAGCGCGGGGTGGAGCGAGCCCGGCGCGACGAAGCTGCAGTTCACCGAGGGCAGAACGGTGTGGGAGCGATACTACGTCAAGCAGCTGCTCGAGACGACGAACGGAGACGTCAAGAAGGCCGCAGAGCTCGCGGGCATCCCGCGGGAGTCGCTTTACCGGTTCTTGCGGAAGCTCAAGATCAAGCCGGGCGAATTCAGGCGATAAAGGTTCTTCTCCGAGAGATTCCCCCCTCTTTCCACGTATATCAATCCATTTTCACGACTGGAGAAAACCTGTGACGCAATTGCAACTCGCACGCAAAGTCGCGCCATGATAGGGCATACACCTTGTGATGGTTTTGTTACACATGTCATATTAATTTATTCTATAAGCAATTAGTGAAAAAGGTATTGACATGGTGCGAGACTTATGGTTTAATATGGACAATTGGCCAGGGTGCTTCGATGAACAAGGGACTCTCATCTGGCTGATAAGAGCACCGGAGCGGGGAAAACTTTGGTCCCCCGGGGGCGTCACTCCCGGGGGGCGTGTCCCATCGCCCCTCGCCGAGCGCGAGGGGCTTTTTCTTGCCGGATGACCCCGTGAATCCGCTCGATACGCGAGCGGTGCGCATCCAGGATCGGCGAGACCGCAAAGGCATTTCATCGGTTGACACTCACGGGACCCTCCTTTATATTTCGTTCAATCTTTTCCACTCTCGCAATGAGAATCGATATTCGGAGTTCACTCTGACGGGAGACGCCTTGAAAGAAGTAGTCCAGAAGATCCTGGAAACGGAGAAAGAGGTTCGGGAGAGCATCGAGCGAGCCCACGCCGACGCGCAGGCGATTGTGCGGGAGGCCGAGCACCAGAGCCGCCTGGTGGACGAGAAGATTCGACAGAAGGCGATTCACGAGGCGCAGGAGGTCACGGAGCGGATGAAGCAGGAGGCCGAGGCAGACCGGCAGCGCGAGATCGCGAAGGCCCAGGGCGCGAGGTCGGAGCTCATCAAGCGCAAGAGCGCGGAGATCAAGGCCGCGACCGAGCGCGTCGTGAATCTCATCTTGGGAATCGAACCCCGGTAAGAAGTCACCGTTCATTGACCTGCCCGGAGGTCGCGGCATCCGATGCCCTCTCGAAAGGGTAATAGATGCTCGAGGCAGTCAGCAAATACTCCTTCGCGAACGCGAAGATCCGCACGCGGCTGAGCTCGCTTCTGCCCCGCGAAACGATCACGAAGCTCCTCGAAGCCCGGGACCTCGCGGAATTCCATGCCGTCCTCGTCGGGACGCCGTACGAGGCGGTCTTCGCGAAGCCCGAGGCGGCGGCCGATCCGAAGCTTGCCGAGCGGCTTCTCGTCGAGGAAGAAGTGCAGTGGCACGCGGACATCATCAAGGCGCTCAAGAATCGGGAGCGCTCGCTCATCGCGACGATGCTCGAGAGATACGAGCTCGAGAACCTCAAGGTGGCGCTCCGCATCAGGGAAGGGGATCGCGCCAAGGAGGATCTTGCGTACGTCGTCCGCAAGCCGCTTCCCCACAACCTCCCCCTTGAGGGAATCGCCACGGCGAGGACGCTCGAGGACGTGTTTCCCTACCTTGTCAATACCCCGTATCTGGCCCCGCTCAAGAAGAGCCTCGAGGGCTGCCGACAGAAGTGCACGCTCTTCCCGGCGGAGATCGCGCTCGAGCTCGACTTCTATCGACGCATCAAGGAACGGATCGAGGCTCTGTCGAGGGCGGACCGCCCGGTCGCGCGCAAGCTCATCGGGATCGAGATCGATCTGAGAAACATCGGCTGGCTCTTGCGTCTCAAGTTCTACTACGGTGTTCCCTCCGGCGAGCTCATCGATTTCCTGATCCCGGGCGGCTACCGGCTGACGAGCTACCAGCTCCGGCGGGCGTTCATGCCCGATTCGGTGAAGGACGTGCTCACGGTGCTGTCGCTGATCATCCTCGAGAGAGAGTTCGGGCTCGCCGCGGATCTGCTGAGAAACGAGGAAGAGATCGGCAAGCTTTACTTCATCGAGGTTATCCTCTCGAAGTACATGCTCATCGAGATACGTAAGATTTTCGAAGGATATCCCTTCACGATCGGGACGGTGCTCGGGTACCTCATCATGAAGCGAGTCGAGATCCAGAATCTCATCACGATATTGAATGGGAAGGTGCTCAATCTCGACAAGCCCGATATCGAGAGACACCTGAGATTGGCGTTCTGAAGGACGAGGCTATGTTTCTCCCCGAGCGGATGCGGCAGATCAATGTCCTCGTATTCGAGAGCGAGCTCGACGAGGTCGCGCGGGCGATCGTTCGTCTCGGTATCTTGCATCTGATTCGGCTCGACGACCAGGAGCCGTGGGTGCAGAACTTGCAGGGGTACGAGGCCCTCCAGGCCCGCGGCAAAATCGATCTCCTGAGAAGCAGGATGACCGCGATCCTGAAGAACCTCGGCATCGAGGAGCTCGCGCTGCGTCCGGGCGAAGCAGTTTCCGACCTTTCGACGGCCGACCTTGCGGAAATCGAGAGCTACCTCGCCGCGCTCGAGGTCTCGCTCCTGGGGCCGATCGGCACGCGCACCGAGATCACGAGGAATCTCGAGCGGATGATGTCGATCGCGAGCGAGGTTTCTCCGCTCCTCGAGCTCGGTCTCTCGGTCGAGAAGACGGCGTACACCTTCCTCGAAGTGCATTACGGCGCGATCCACCCGGAGAGCCTAGGCGAGATCAAGGACAAGATCGCGCCGCTTGCCGCCGTCGTGTTTCCCGTCGCCAAGCGGGGCAAGAATGATCTGATCGTCCTCATCGGCCTCAAGGCCGACCGCCTGAAGCTCAAGAAGATCCTGAGAGACGCCGACTTCGAAGAGATCGAGGTGACCGCGGAGGCGAAGAAGGAAGCTCCCGGGATGACGGGGGAGCTCCTCCAGCGGATCGAGAAGGCGAAGGAGGAGATCGCCGGCATCGACAAGGGGATCGCCGCGCTGCGGGAGACGAGCCGGGCGAAGCTCACCGAGTACAACCGGCTGCTGAGGGCGGCCGCGCTGATGCTCAGATTCAAGAACCACAGCAGGCGGACGGAGAAGACGTCCGTCTTTTCGGGTTGGGTCCCGATCGACGAGCTTCCCGCCGTCGAGCGGGAGGTCATGCGCGCGGCGCAGGGCCGAGCCGTCATCGAGGTGCACGATCCCGACGAGGTCGCGGGAGTCAAGGAGGGGCGGATCAAGGTGCCCGTCCTCCTCAAGCACCCTGCCTTTCTCAAGCCGTTCGGGCTGCTCATCTCGAGCTACGCGATCCCCGACTACAAGACGATCGATCCGACGTTTTTCATGGCGATCACCTTCCTTTTCATGTTTGGGCTCATGTTTGGAGACGTGGGGCAGGGGGCGGTACTCCTCGCGCTCGGCTGGCTGGTGTACCGCCGCGCCAAGGATCCCGGCGACACGATGGCGCTCTTCGGCAGGCTCGGCGCGTACTGCGGCGCCTCTTCGATCCTCTTCGGCTTTCTCTTCGGGAGCGTCTTCGGCCTCGAGCATCTGATCCCGCATCTGTGGATGAAGCCGATGGATAACGTCATGTACGCCTTCAAGGTCGTGATCTACTACGGCATCGGCGTCATCACGCTCGGCATCGCGTTCAATATGTTCAATTCCATCCGGACGCGGAATTTCGCGGGGTTCGTGTTCGACCACGGGGGGCTCCTTGTCGCCGTTCTGTACTGGGCCGGCGTCGCGGCGGTGTCGATCTTTCTTTCAAACGCGCCCGTCCCGAAAAAGCTGATCCTCCTCGGAGCCGGCATCCCGGTGCTCGTCCTCTTCCTCAAGGAGCCGATCATCGCAATCGCGAGCCGCAAGAAGATGCACTTCGAGAACGGCGTGGGTATGTATCTCTTCGAATCGTTCCTCGAGGTCATGGAGATTTTCACCGGGTACCTTTCGAACACCGTGTCGTTCATCCGTGTCGCCGCGTTCTCGCTCGCCCACGTGGGACTCTTTATCGCCGTTTTCAGTCTGGCCGGGATGGTGCGAGACGCAAGCGGAGGCGCCGTTTATGCGGGGCTGATCCATTTCTTCGGGAACGTCGGGATCATCGCGCTCGAGGGGCTCGTCGTCACGATTCAGGCGATCCGTCTCGAGTACTACGAGTTTTTCGGGAAGTTCTTTTTCGGTGGTGGAGTGGCCTACAAACCAATCGGCCTGAGTGCGCAAACGGGCCGAGAAGACTGAAAGGAGAAGACATGTCCGAGCAGGGAACGCGCGGGAGTCGTGCGAGGAAGTACATCGCACTATCGTCGGTCATCGTGTTCGCGACGGTGATGACGATATTCCTGGTCAACATGGTCCAAACGCTTTCGGAGGTCAGAGGACGGCGTGCGATGGAGGCCTCCGCCCAGACGATGTCCGGCGCGCAAGAGGTGAAGGCGGAACCCACGAGGAACGCGGCGAACGCGCAGTCGACGAGCATGGGCTTCCTGGCCGCCGCCCTGTCGACGGGGATCGGCTGCATCGGCGCCGGCATCGCGGTCAGCAGCGTCGGTGCCGCGGGTCTCGGCGTCATCGGGGAGAAGCCGGAGCTCACGGCGAGGGCGCTCATCTTCGTCGGTCTGGCGGAAGGAATCGCGATATACGGCCTGATCATCG
>JBGPBA010000005.1:0-11596 GCA_041481005.1 Candidatus Krumholzibacteriia bacterium
CTCTCGAAGGATGGGAACATCACCGACGACACGAGGATTCGGGAGACGCTCCCGAGCATCAACTACGTCGCCGAGAACGGGGCGGCGCTCGTGCTCATGTCTCACCTCGGGAGGCCGAAGGGGAAGAAGGACCCGGCCTTCACGCTCCGGCCGGTGGCGGACGTTCTCGGCGAGCTCGTCACGCACCCGGTGAGATTCGTCGGGGACTGCGTTGGTCCGGAGGTCGAGGCAAAGGCCGCGGCGCTCAAGCCGGGCGAGATTCTGCTGCTCGAGAACATCCGGTTCCACCCGAACGAGGAGGCGGACGATCCCGAGTTCTCGAAGCAGCTCGCGAAGCTCGGCGATCTCTACGCGAACGACGCGTTCGGGACCGCCCATCGCGCCCATGCGTCGACGGTGGGCGTAACGCAGTTCTTCAAGGACAGGGTCGCCGGATTCCTCATGGAAAAGGAGATCGAGGCGCTCGAAGGGCTTCTCGGCGCGCCGGCCCACCCGTTCCTCGCCGTGATGGGCGGAGCGAAGGTCTCGGGCAAGATCGACCTCATCAAGAATCTCCTCAAGCGCGTCGACCGCGTTCTCGTCGGCGGAGGCATGGCGTTCACCTTCTTCAAGGCGGCCGGCCTCGAGGTCGGCAAGTCGATCGTCGACGACGCGCTCGTCCCGCTCTGCAAGGAGCTGATGGAGGAGGCGGGCGGCGGCGCCGGAAAGCGTATCTTCCTCCCCGTCGATTGCGTCGTCGCCAAGGAAGTCAACGCGACCTCGGAGAGCAAGACCGTGTCCACCGGGGACATTCCGGAAGATTGGGCGGGGGTCGACATCGGCGACAAGACGGTCGATCTCTTCAAGAAGGAGCTTCTGGCCGCGAAGACGATCTTCTGGAACGGACCGATGGGCGTCTTTGAGATCCCGAAATTCTCGAACGGCACGAGAAAGATCGCGAAGATCGTCGCCGATGCAACGAAGCGAGGCGCCACGACGATCGTCGGAGGAGGGGACAGCGTGGCCGCGCTCAACCAGTTCGGCCTCGCCGGGAGGTTCAGCCACGTCTCGACCGGCGGCGGCGCCTCGCTCGAGCTTCTCGAAGGAAAGAAGCTGCCCGGGGTCGAGGCGTTGAACGACGCCTCGCTCTGAGCGGGCCCCGGCCCGGAGGGATCATGAGGAAGAAGCTCGTCGCCGGAAACTGGAAGATGAACAAGGACCACCGGGAAGGGGCGGTCCTTGCGAAAGAGATACGCGCGGGGCTCGCGGAAAAACCCGTCTCCTGCGAGGTTGTCCTCATTCCGCCCTTTACGACGCTCCCCGCCGTTGTCCAGGTCCTTGCCGGCTCCGCCGTCGAAGCGGGTGGCCAGGACCTTTTTTATGAGGATGAGGGGGCCTTCACGGGAGAGGTTTCCGGCGGCATGCTGAAGTCTCTCGGCTGCACCTACGTTCTCGTCGGACATTCGGAGCGGCGGCACGTCATCGGGGAGGGGGGCGAGATCCTCGCGAAGAAGCTTCGGGCCGCCCTGAGGAACGGCCTGGCGCCGATCTATTGCGTCGGGGAGCTCATCGAGGAGCGCGAGTCGGGCCGTGCCGAGAAGGTCGTCGAGCGCCAGCTCGCCGACGCCCTCGACGGGCTCTCGGCCCGCGAGATCGGTCGCGTCGTCATCGCCTACGAGCCGGTATGGGCGATCGGGACCGGCAAGACGGCGACCCCCGAGGATGCCTCCTCGATGCACGCGTTCATCCGGCGGGCGCTCGAGCGGATGTTCGGGGCCGCCGCGGCCCGAGAAACGCCGATCCTGTACGGGGGGAGCGTCAAGCCGGAGAACGCCTCTTCGCTTCTCTCGAAGGACGGGATCGACGGATTCCTCGTCGGCGGCGCCTCGCTCAAAGCGTCCTCATTCCTCGCGGTCATGCCCCGATAAATCATTTGACTGCACGCCCTCGTTTCATTAGAATTAAAGCTCAAAAAAGGCTGGTGATTGAATGCTGTTGTACCAACTCTTCATTGTGCTTCACCTTATCGCGTGTGTTTTGCTCGTCATCGCCGTTCTCATGCAGTCGAGCAGAGGCGGAGCCCTTTCCGCGGCGTTCGGCGGCGGCGGCGGCACGATATTCGGAGGCCGCGAGACCGCTACGTTCCTGAGCAAGGCGACGACCGCTCTGGCCGTTTTGTTCTTCCTCACGTCGCTTTCGCTCGCGTTCCTCTCCTCCGGGACAAATGTCAAGGGAGCGGAGAGCGCCCTCAAGAAAGCGGCCGGCCGCGGCCAGTATGGAACGGTGGTTCCCGAGGAGCAGAAGAATATCGACGAGATCCTGGGCAAGGTACCCGAACCTGCTCAGGGTGCCGGACAGCAGGGTGCGGGCGCAAAGCAGCCCGAGAAGCAGCCCGCCCCGCAGCAGAAGAGCGGCAAGTAGGGCTCACGTCTCTCGTGACAGATTTGTGCCGGGATGGTGGAATTGGTAGACACGCTACTTTGAGGGGGTAGTGGGCTACGCCTGTGCGGGTTCAAATCCCGCTCCCGGCATTAGATACAATCGGGGCTTCGGAGAGCCCCCTTTTCATATCCCGATTCACCGAAGGAGGTCTCACGCGCGACCATGCCAAGCTTGTTTGAATCCCCGACCACAGTGCTTCTCATCGTTTCTCTCGCCCTCGCGATCGTTTCACTCGTTATCGCCGTGCTCTGTTTGCTGCGGCTCGGAAAGCTCAGGCGGCCGTTCAAGGGCATGGCCGAGGTCTACGAAAAGAGGGGCGGGGAAGGGGCTCTCGAGGAGCTTCTCAAGGGGGTCGACGAGAACCGCGAGTTTCTGCGGGGCCACTCCGAGGAGCTGAAGCGGATTCTCGGGCTCCTGGCCGAATGCTACTGCGGGATGGGGCTCGTCAAGTACAACGCCTTCGAGGACATCGGCGGCATGCAGAGCTACTCGCTGTGCCTTCTCACGCGTGAGAAGAACGGATACATTCTCACGAATCTCGTCGGGAGAACCTCGACGCGCGGATACGCGCTCGACGTCAAGGACGCCAAGCCCTCGCGCCAGTTGAGCGACGAGGAAAAGGAAGCGCTCGAGGTCGCCCTGCGGTCCCTCTCGTCGCCGGAGCGCTGACGCGCCCCCGGCTAGTGCCTCGTATCCTTCTTCGAGTACTCCTCGAGAATCCGGCGTTCGCTGTCGCTGAGGCTTCCGTACCCTTCGCGCGAGATCTTATCCAGGATGGCATTGATCGTATCCGCGTCGGGCCTCGAGTCCCCGCCGCCCCGCGACCATCTCGGCCTCTCGCTCCGGCCGAAGCCGCCTCTCATCTTCCTCCACCACTGCGAGACCCCGCGGCCGCCTTTCATGTAAAGGAAGCCGGCTGCTATCCCGCCAAGGTGCGCGAAGTGGGCGATACCGTCTCCGCCCATGATCCCGCTCGCGAACTCTATGACAATGAGGACGATAACGAGGGTCCGCGCTCGGACGGGGAAAAGCCCCCATACATAGATTTGGGCGTCCGGGAAGAGAATCGCGTAGGCGAGCAGAATGCCGTAGCCCGCTCCCGATGCTCCAATGACAGTCGTGTTAAAGGAGAAAATGAAGCTGAACGCCGCGGCTCCGAGGCCGCAAACAAAATAGTACCTCAGGAACCGGTCGGAGCCCCACACCTGCTCGAGGGCGCTTCCGAACATGTAGATAATGAACATGTTGAGGGCTATGTGCCAGAAGCCCCCATGGAGGAACATGTAGGTGACGAGCTGCCAGACGTACCCCTTCGTGACGACGAGCCGGGGCACGAGGCCGAAGAATTCGATGAAACGAGGGTTATTGAGCGCGAGCTCGAGGATGAATACGATGGCATTCACCAGAATGATCTGGTTGACGACACTTTCCGTGAAGAAGCCGAGCACGGGATTTGAAGAATACCTGCGATTGTACGGCATATATCGTCTCCACCGCCCCTTTCCGATTTCTCCACATGATAATGCAACCTGCCCCGAACGGCAACCATTTGCCTTGGATTTTTGGCTCGACTCATGCACTGCCGTCGTGTACATTTATCAAACGAGGTGATGGAGCATGAAGAAATCGATTCTTATCGTTATGGCGGTTTTGGCGGCCGCCGGGGGGCTGCAGGCAAGGACATGGAACGTGAACCTGCTGGGTACGGGCGACGCACCGACGATCCAGGCGGCGGTCGATTCGGCCCAAAGCGGCGACGTCGTGATGCTCGCTGCGGGCACCTACCACGAAGTGAATATTCTCGTCGATGGCAAGAACATCAGCATCAGCGAGAGCGGCAGGGCATTCCTCGTCGCGCCCGTGCAGGGCGTCGGGACGGGGATCACCTTCCGAAACGTGAGCGCTTCGGGCTCCCTGTCGAGCCTCTCGTTCAGCGGATACCATACGGGCATCTCCATCGAGAATAGCTCCGTATCCGTCACGTTCGTGACGGTCAAGCAATGCATCGAAGGCGTCGTCGTCGCTTTCGGCACCGGGACTTCGACACTTCTCGCCGGCCTCGCCGACTCCTGCGCCACGGGGGTCGACGTGCAGGGAGCGACGGTCATGGTCCAGAACTGGACGATCGTTTTCTGCACGACGGGCATCAAGCTCACGGGCGGGACGACGACGGTCACGAAGAGCATTATCTCCAGCTGCGACGTCGGGATCGACTGCGCCGGCGCTCCCGGCGTCTTGTCGTGCAATGACCTTTTCCTGAATACGACGAACTACAATGGCTGCTCGGCCGGCCAGAACGATTTTTTCACGGATCCGATCTTCTGCTATCTGACACCTCCGTCCCCCGGCCCGTTCTGGCTCCACGGCAGCTCGCCCTGCTGGACGAAAGCGAATCCATGCAATGCGAGGATCGGGGCTTTCCTTTCGGGGGTCGGATGTACGGGCGCCGCGGTCGAGGAGACGAGCTGGGGAGCGATCAAGAGCCTCTACCGCTGATGCGCCGCGCGGAGAGGCGCCCTTCGATTGGTGAAATCTCAAGAGGCATCATGCGTCGGTCGCTCGTAGTGCATGTGGTCGCCCAGGCGTCCGCGTTCCTCTTTGCGTGCGGATGTTGGGGCGGGGCCGCCGCGCGGGGGCCCATGGGCGGGCATGGAACCGTGGAGACGGTCTACTACAACGGGATCATTCATACGCTCGACGAGCGCATGCCGCTCGCGAGCGCGGTCGCGGTGGGCGGGGGCAGGATCATCGCCGTCGGGAGCTCGAAGGAGCTTCTCTCGGGGCTGCGTTCGGTAGTGAGGAGAGTCGATCTGCGGGGCCGCGCCGTCATCCCGGGCCTCATCGACGCCCACTGCCATTTCATGGGCTACGCCGAGGAGCGAGCCTGGATCGATCTCGTCGGAACGTCCTCCCTCGATCAAATCCTCCAGAGAGTATCGGCGAAGACCTCTTCGGCTGCTCCGGGGACCTGGATCCTCGGAAGGGGTTGGGATCAGAACGACTGGCCCAACGCCCGCTACCCCGACAAGGCGGCCCTCGACCGGATCGCTCCCGACAATCCCGTCTACCTCGTGCGCGTCTGCGGCCATGCGGCCTATGTGAATTCACGGACCCTCTCGCTCGCGGGGATATCGAAGGACACGAAAGATCCCGCGGGAGGGAAAATCCTTCGGGACGCGACCGGGGAGCCCACCGGCGTTCTCCTCGACGAGGCGAAGGAGATGGTCGCGCGAATCGTTCCGCCGCCCGGGAAAGCCGAGAAGAAGAGGCTCGCCGCCGAGGCGGCGCAAGCCTGCCTCGCGGTCGGTCTCGTCGGCGTGCACGAGATGGGCATCTCCATGGAAACCGATTCTCTCTACGAAGAGCTCTATGCCGAGAAGGCGCTCCCGCTGCGGATCGTCGCGTACTGGTCGGGAGACGACCCGAGCTTCGAAAGGATGCTCGATCGGGGCCCCGTCCGCGGCCTCGCCGACGACCATTTTTCGATCGTGGGCTGCAAGTTCTATGCTGACGGCTCTCTCGGCGCTCGAAGCGCGGCCCTCCTCGAAGACTATTCCGACGACCCGGGCAATCGGGGCATCCTCGTGACCGATCCTGAGAAGCTCGCCGCGCAGGTGCGCGCCTGTCGCGCCAAGGGCTTCCAGTCCGCGATCCATGCGATCGGCGATGCCGCGGTCCGCGAGGCGCTCGACGTGTACGCCGGGATTCTCTCGGAGAGCCCATCGCCCGATGCGAGGCTGCGGATCGAGCACGCTCAGGTCATCTCGCCCGAGGACATTCCGCGATTCGCCGCGCTCGGCGTCGTGCCCTCGATGCAGTTCACCCATTGCACCTCCGACATGGACTGGGCCGGCAAAAGGCTCGGGCCCGAGCGCGTGAAGGGCGCCTACGCCTGGCGCTCCCTCATCGACGCGGGAAGCAGGATACCAGGGGGCTCGGATTTCCCCGTCGAGTCGATCAATCCATTCCTCGGCATCTACGCCGCCGTCACGAGGGAAAATCTGTCGGGGAAACCGATCGGCGGGTGGTTTCCCGCGCAGCGTCTCACGGCGCTCGAGGCGGTCCGCGCATTCACCGTCGACGCCGCCTGGGCCGCGCACGAGGAGAGTGTCGCCGGATCTCTCTCGCCCGGCAAGCGCGCCGATTTGATCGTCCTCTCGGACGACATTTTCTCCGTGAGGCCCGAGGTGATTCCCAGGATCAAGGTGCTCGCGACGGTTATCGGGGGAGAGGTCGTCTATCGGGCGGACGAATTCTAATCCTTCTCGACCTTCTTCTCGATGAGCGGAAGCGGCAGGTCGCGATTCTCCAGCAGCAGTTTCCTCATCTCCTGCTCGGGCTTCTGGATGCCGCTCACGTACGAGATCGTCTCCATCAGATTCTCGACGAGCACGATGGCGATCCCGCGGTAGGCGAGGCCGGGCGAAACGGAAGCGGCGAGCACGTCTCTCGACGCCTCTTCGCGCGTCATCCCGCCCGACTGCACGAGGTAGTCGGCTCCCTCTTCCGAGGTCATCGCTCCCCCCTGGATCTGAAAGACGACCACCGTGAGCGCGAGTGCGCGGATCTGGTCGTCGAGCAGCAGGAGGCTGAGGGCGGGGTCGGCGGTCTTCAGGTTGGCCGTTCGAGCGCGGGTGCCGAGATAGAACCATCCCTCGCGAAAGATGGTGCTCGAGAAGATCGCGCGCACCGTGTCTTTCTCGGCGCAGCGCTCGGCGTCCGTTTCGAGAACGCCGGGGAGCGCCCTGAGAAGCTCGAGGCGGAGCTCGTCGTCGGCGAGGGCGCGGGCGCCGCTCGAGAAGATGCCGTACGGGAGGCACTGCGGGGCGCTAAAGGGCTCGGTGAATGAGATCTGCGCGGAGAGCGGCCCCGCGGGAGGAATCGTCACGTAGGGGAGCTTCGAGATGTGCACGGGATAGTCGATGTGCGCCGGGTACTCGATGACGAGCTTCACTCCCGCTTTCGCGGCGAAGGTCGTGGGAGCCTCGGCGGTGAGCTCGGCGAGGAGTCGACTGATCCTCTCGTCGAATGGCTCGTTCGCGCGGGCCGCGGCGGCCTTTGGAAGGCCGGTGCGCGGTTCACGGCGAACGGGTTCTTCCTTCGCGGGCTTGGACGCCGAGGCCGGGCCTGGTTTGAGGCGCGCGGCGGCCGCCAGGGCCTGGAGGCTCGGGCGCTTCGCGCCGGCGGGGGGCGATGAGGCGCCCGGGCGCTTTGCCCCGGCGGAGCGTCCGACGGCCGTCGGGGACGGCCGGCTCGGGGGCCCGACCTCCGGCTGCAGCTTTCCGCCGCTCTTCTCGAACTCGATGCGCCGCTGGAGCGAGCTCTTGAGGCTCTGGAACCTTCGCATGCTGCTCTCGGCCTTCCCCATGATCATGTTGGGATCGACGTTCAGGAGCTCGTCGTAGAGAAAGATCTTCGAGAGATACTCGGTGCCCAGCATCGTTCTGCCGAGCGAGCGCGCGAGAAGCGAGTCGGCGACGAAACGGCGGAACGATTCAACCGACCGCCGCGCCTCGTCGAGCTCCGCGGCCGGCGCCTCGCCGTAGCGCCTCGTGATCGCCGCGTCGAGGTGCCCGAATTCGGCGGCGATGCTGTCGAGCCGCTCCGCCGCGAAGCGCGTATGCGCTTCGGCCGGATTGTCGAGAAGACGCCGCGCGTTCGCGAAGAGGGAGGGGATCTTTCGAATGCGGGCTCGGTATGCTCCGAGCTCGCCCGGATACGGCGCCTTCGCCCGGCTCGGAATCCCCCAGAGCGCTTCCTCCGCCGCCCAGCAATAGAGGAGCGGGTTGAAGTGGAAGCTCTTCACCTCCCCGAGCGCGAAGATCTCGCCCCGGAGCCAATACGCGATAACCTCGATATTGTCAATATCCCGGGGGGCGAGACGGGCGGCCCCGAACGCGGAGAATCGGCCCTCGAGCTTTCGCAGACGCGCCAGCTCCGCCGCAACCTCCTCGTCGGAGAAGGTGAACAGCAGCGAATCCGAGGAGATCATTCCGAGCGCGGACGCGCGCAGGGGCTCGATCCGTGCGTAGAGGGAGATCGTCTCGCTCACGAGCCCGGCATATGCCCTCGTGTCCCGCTCGGCCTGTTTCTCCCTGCCGCAGCCGGGGAGCGCGAGGGCCAGCGCGCAGAACGCCGAAAGGGTAACCGCTCTCCATCCGCAAGACATCGATCGAGACCTCGCCTGACGCATGTGCAATTCGGAACTTCTGATTATCCTGCACGTTATACACTTAGTCGCCCGTGTGAGTAAACATCTTTTCGCCTAATCTCTTGAGCGCGCGTCGCGGTCTCGCGTACAATACTCCGTGCAATACTCCGTGCGCCGCCGCGGCCGGCGGCGACTCGCGATGAGGCCTCGTTCATGGAGGGCGAATGGCGGAGCAGCCGAAACGAAGCGGCGAACATTTCATCTCACAGCGTCTCGCGGTGATCGTGATCGCGATTCTCTTCGGCGCGAGCGCCGCGGGCTGGCTCGCCACCGAGCTCGTGCCCGCGAATTTCATAGAGAAAAAGGGAATGTACCTGGAGCGCTGGGGCGCGGCCGGGTCGCGTCTCGTCGAGCTCCTGCGCTTGTACGATCCTTTCCATTCGTTCTGGTATCGGGCGGTTCTCGCCCTCTTTTTCGTCGTCTTTTTGCTGTGCCTCCTCACTCGATGGAGGCAGTTGATCCTGAAGTCGCTCCGCCTCGAGCCCCCGCGGGGCGCGGACGAGCTTCGCAAGAACAAACTCGCCATGGAGTACACGTGGCATTCCACATTCGGGGGGGAGCGGGGGGCGCGCGGCCCGGCCATCCGCTACGGCGATCTTCTCGGCAAAAGCCAGACACCAGATCCCGACGCGGTCGCGAAGTCATTCGCGAAGATAGCCGCCTATCTCCGGGGAAAGGGATATCGCGCGGTCCATCGGGAGGCCGACGGGGCGATCTATTTCGCCGCGGGCACCGGACGGTGGCGCTCGCCCGGCAACTTCCTTTTCCACCTCGGGATTCTCGCGATCACGCTCGGCGGCGTCGTCGGGAGCTTCACGGGATGGAAGGATTTCGTCTATGTGCGCGAGGGTCAGACGGTGCCGCTTCCGCCCGACAGCGTGTTCAGCCTCCGCGTCGACGACTTCGAGATCATGACGACGAAGGAGATGGAGGTGAAGGAGTACGTCTCGACCGTCTCGATCCTCGATCGCGCGGGTGCGAGGGTTGCGGGGGGGAGCGTTCAAGTCAACCGCCCGATGAAGTTCGGCGGCCGGCGCCTCTACCAGAGCCAGTACTCCGTCGACGAGACGTCCTTCAAGTATGCGCGCGTCGATTATGCCCTGCGCGGGAGAATACGGCGCGGCTCGATCGACCTTACTCCCGGCGCCGATGTGCGCATCACGGGAACGTCGATCGTCGTCACACCGGGCAGATTTTTCCCCGATTTCAGGATGGGGAGCGAGGGGCCGTACTCGGCGAGCGGCTTTCCCTCGAACCCGTGCCTCGAGGTCGCCGTGAAGAACGGCGACGAGACGGAGCGGGGATACCTCTTCCTCTACCATCCCGATTTCAGCAAGAAGTTCCTCACGCCGATCGATCTCGTCCTCGTCCATTGCGAGCCGATATTCTACACGGGGCTCGAGGTGAGCTCGAATCCCGCTTCCCCGATCCTCTTTCTCGGGTTCCTCTTGGGAACGATCGGGCTCGCCCTCATGTACCTCTCGAATCCGCGAACGATCAAGGGGGTCGTCGACCGCGAGACGCTTGTCATCGCGGGTACCGAGTGCCGCTGGAAGGCGAGCTTCGAGAAGGAGCTGGGGGAGATCGGCGAAGGGGTCCGCAGGGCGTTAGCATCGTCGAAGGAGTGAGCATGGCCGTTTCGCTCGATACGAATCTCTTCTGGCTCTCGTTCTGGCTCTATCTCGCGGCATTCGTCTTCTTCTCGATCTTCGCCGCGGCGAGGACGCGCGGGATCGGCGTCACCGCGACCGTCATGTTTCTCGGCGCTTTCGCACTCCATACGGCGGGCCTCGCCGCGCGATGGGTCATCTCGACCCACCCGCCGTTCTCCACGATGTACGAGTACGCGCTCACGATGTCGTGGGCGGTGGCGCTCGCGTTCATCTTCATCATGGCGCGGTTTCGCCGGATGATTCTCGGGGTCGTCGTGAGCCCCGTTCTCATCATCGTCCTCGTCATGGCCTCGCTTCTCCCGAAGGAGGCATCGAAGCAGCTCATGCCCGCGCTTCACAGCTACTGGTTTTACATCCACGTGACGCTCGCCGCGGTCGCCGAAGGGGCGTTCATCGTCGCGGCCGGGGCGGGGATCGTCTATCTCGTGCGGAGAAAGAGAGAGGCCGAGAGCGAGCTCATGCCTTCGCACGATCTTCTCGAGGAGATCATCTCGCGGGCGCTTCGCATCGGCTACCCGCTCTTCACGATCGGCGCCCTCTTCGCCGGCTCGATCTGGGCGCAGACCGCATGGGGCTCCTTCTGGAGCTGGGATCCGAAGGAGACGGGCTCGCTCGTCATCTGGCTCTTTTACACGCTGCTCCTTCACCAGAACGTTCGCGGCAGATGGCGCGGGAAGATGCTCGCCGCGATGTCCATCGTCGGCTTCGGAATCGCCATTCTCTCATTCCTCGGGAATCTCTTCCTCGGCGGGATGCACGCGTACACCGGGGCGTAAGGGGACACCGGAGTGACGCTGCGCGATCAAGTGGGGAGCTACCGTATGAGCACGATCTTCTCGTTGACGCGGCTTTTCCCGACCCTGCCGACCGCGAAGTAGGCGCCCGGGGCGAGCGCGCGTCCTCGATCGTCCCGACCATCCCAGGCAAAGCGGTGAGTGCCCGTGGAGAGCCTCGAGTCGAGAAGCTTCCTCACGAGGCGGCCGTCGACCGAGTAGATGCGCAGGCTGGCGTTGCTCTCGTCGGGCACGGAGAGCTCGAGGCTCGTCGAGCCGCGGAAGGGGTTCGGGTAGGCTTGGAGGAGCGCCTGCACCTTGGCCGCGGGGGGCTCGTCGCCTCCGCCTCCGCCCACGCCGCTCAGCGGATCGACGTAGTTGCGGTAGTAGATCTCGAAATTTCCGTCGCGCCCGTCGACCCAGGCGATATGGACGTTCTTGTTCGGCTCGGCGATGAGGCAGGGGAAGAAGGTCGGCCCCGAGCCCGTCGACACCTGGAACTTTCCCGACCATGCCCC
>JBGPBA010000006.1:0-10888 GCA_041481005.1 Candidatus Krumholzibacteriia bacterium
GGCCGAGAACGAGGCCGAGAACGAGGGAGCGCTTCACCCAGCCGGGGCCTTTAGCGCCCGCATCCTTCGAGCCATCCGCGCTGCCCGCCGCGGCCGCCCGCTCGGGATATTTCACGATGTAGTACCGGAGCACCGGGACGAGCGCCACTGCCGCGAGGAATCTCGTCGGAAACGGCGGAAAGGAAAGAGCGAGAAGAAAGCCGCTCGCCATCCCGGCGAAAAGCTCCTCGCCCCAGCGGTGCCCCCACGCGCCACGATCCACGATCGGTCCTCCTCCTTGAGAGACGTCCGGGGGAGTATAGTGGGCTTTTCGGGCGCCGCCAATGGCGATTTGAAGCGGCTAGGTATTTTTTGGAAGCGCGGCGTCCACAGGCGACTTGATGCGGTTAGACATTCTTCGGAGGCACGGCATCCACGCGCGACAGGCGATATCGCTTGAGCTTTTTCAAGAGCCCCTGCCGCGTGATGCCGAGAGCCCGGGCAGCCCGCGTGCGGTTGCCGGAGTGCTGGTCGAGAGCGTTCTCGATCATCTTGAGCTCGAGGGCGTGGACTGCGCCCGGGAGCCCGCATCCTCGCGCGCCGGGGGTTCCCGCCGCGTCGCCCTGCGTCTCCGCGACGTGGGGCGAGAGCATCTCGGGGGCGATCATCTGTTCCCCCGCGTGGAGGGCGAGGAAACGCTCCATCTCGTTCTTGAGCTCCCGGACGTTGCCCGGCCAGTGGTACGCGAGCATGCGACGCATGGCTCCGAATGAGATGGCCGGGGCGACACCGTGCGCCCCGCGGCCGTCGAGAAAATGGTTCGCCAGGGGCACGATGTCCCCCTTGCGATCACGAAGCGCAGGAACGTGGAGCCGAACGCCGTTGATTCGAAAGTAGAGGTCCTCCCGAAATCGCCCGCGCTTCACGAGCTCGTGGAGGTCTCTGTTCGTGGCGAAGACGAAACGGACGTCCACCTTGCGCCGCCGGCTCTCGCCGATGCGCCTGACCTCCTTCTCCTGGAGCACCCGCAGCAGCGTCGCCTGGAGCGAGAGCGGCATCTCGCCAATCTCATCGAGGAAGAACGTCCCGCCGCCCGCGCTCTCGATGAGACCCGCCCGGTCCCGGCTCGCCCCGGTGAACGCCCCTTCCGTGTGGCCGAAAAGCTCGCTCTGAAGAAGCGTGTGCGGCATCTCGAGGCAGCTCGCGATGACGAGCGGCTTGGCCCGCCGCGGGCTCAGGCGATGAACGTTCTGCGCGACGACCTCCTTCCCCGTTCCGCTCTCTCCCTCGACGAGAATGGAAACGTCGCTCGCCGAGACCCGTCTCACCAGCCGCTTGAGCTCGAGCATCGGGGGCGAGTCGCCGTGCAGCGGCGGGCTGAAGGCGGCGGCGGACAATCCATGATGACCGGTCGCGGAAAATTGCGAGCGCTCGGCTTCGAAAAGCGACTCGAGAAACGCCAGAAATGACGCCGCCCCCGAGACGCGATCGTTGATGAATCCGGCCCTTCCCCCCCGAAGCTCGAGGTTGAGCTCGACGTTGAATCCATTCATCGCGCCGCGGAAGCCCCAGCGGCGGAACCCGTCCGATGCCACCGGCTCCCAGCGCGCATGCTCGAGCGCGGGAGCACATGGGATCTCGGCCGCCTCGAGAGAGAGCGCCGCGTCGGCGACGGTCGCGCACGGATCGAGAAAGGACATCTGAGCCGCGGAAGAGCCCGCATAGGGGATCGACCCCGCCTCGGCGTCGACGGACCTGTCCAGGATCATGAGCGAACGGTCTTTGTCATCGTAGGTGACGCGGATGCGAGCGCGCTCGGCCCCGCAGGAGTCGCACAGAAGATGAAGAAACTCACCGACGACCTTTTTCACGAAGAGTATGAAAAGGCAAGTTCCGTTCCGGGAGTCGGGAGCGATTCACAGCTCTTTTATTATCCGGGGTTTGCATGCGAAAGGCGCCGGAGCGCGCGCCCGCCGGACGTCATTTTCCCGACACCTCTCGAGGTTCGCCGCGCTGTAACTCAAAGAACGGTAGCGCTCTCGATCATCCGCCCGGTGTCCGATTTTCGACGCTAGCTTTTCGAGTCGCTTTTCGGGGGAAGATTCTCGTACGCGATGAACTTGTCCGATTCGAGCTTCCTCAAAAAAAGGCCGAGCCTGTCTATGACAGGCTCGACTTTTTCTCCAAAATGCTCGCGAAGCCCTTCGGCGATCTCTTTGACGGTCGCCCTACCGTCGCAATGCTGCCAGACCCACGAGCCGATCTCGTCGAGACTGATCTTCCAGCAGGGTCGCTTCATTCTCGGGAGGAGGAGCTTCACGCAGAGCTTGTTCCTGAACTTCGGGTAGAGGAGGACGACCGTGTCGCCATCCATCTCCCACCGGAGCCTTCTTCCAGGCACCAAATCGAGAAGATTGACTTCGCCCAAACCGGTGCGTTCGCTCGCTTTCGAACGATCGTCGGGCGGCCCGAGGCCGCCCGCGATCGCATGGACCCTCTTACATCACCGCGCCCGGCGGCGCCGGTTCATCCGCCTTCCCCGCATTCTTGATCGGGAAGTAGGACAGGACGAGACCGATGATGATGAGAACCACAATGCTCGTAAGGAAGCTCGACTTCTCGAAGAGCTGAGGAACCTGCTTGTCTTTCCACGCCATGGCCGCGAAGACGAGGCCGATAAGCGCCTCCCCGGCGATCAGCCCCGACGCGATCAGAATGCCATTGTTGCCTACCCGGGTCTTCTGGGCCTCGTTGAACTTCTTCGCCTCGTTGATCTTGTCCACGATGCCGCGAATGAGGCCGCCGATGAAGATCGCGAAGGTCGTCTCGAGCGGCAGGTACATGCCGACGCACACGAGCATCGGGCTTCGAACCTGCAGCAGAATCAGCGCGAACGCCATGATCATGCCGACGATGATGAGCGGCCACGCCATGTTTCCGCCGATGATCGCCTGCGAGACGAACGCCATCATGCTCGCCTGCGGGGCGGGAAGCGCCTTTCCGCCGAAGCCGATGCCGCCGGACTTGATGTCGCCGACGTGCAGCACAAGGAGCGGGAAGAACATGACGAGCGAAGCGACGCAGACGCCGATGAGATCGCCGACCTGCATCTTCCACGGCGTTCCGCCGAGGATGTGCCCAACCTTTAGATCCTGGAGCATCTCTCCCGCGACCGCCGCGGCGACGCAGACGACGCCGGCGACTCCCAGGACGGCCGCCACCCCCGATTGACCCCTCTGCCCGAGAACGACCATGAGGAGCGCCGCAATGATAAGCGTCGAGAGCGTCAAGCCGCTGATCGGGTTATTGCTCGAGCCGATGAGACCGACGAGCGAACCTGACACTGCCGCGAAGAAGAAACCGGCGACGATCATGACGATGGTCGCGACGATCGCGGCGGTGACGTCATGCGCGAAATGGTTGTAGACGAAAAAGGTGAGGATGGACGCGATGACGATCCCCATGAGGACCCACGAGAACTTGAGATCCTTGTCGACGCGGCTCACGACGTGCGTCCCGGTCGCCGCTTTCCTGACGTCGCCGATCGAGCGGCCGAGCCCGCTCGCGAGGCTCTTGCGCATCCTGAAGAGGGTGTACGCCGCGCTCATCAACATGCCGCCGATGGCGATCGGCCGTACGATAAAGCGCCACACCCCGTACGCCATCGTGATCCACTGGGTCTCGGGCGACCCGGTCGGCCGTATGAGCGTCTCGAGCTGCGGGCCGAGGAAATAGAGCAAGAGCGGAACGAAGAGACCCCAGCTGAGAAGCGCGCCGCTGAAGTTGAGCGCCGCAAGCTTCGGGCCGATGATGTATCCGACGCCGATATACGCCGGGCTCACCCCGGGCGTTGAAATCAGAGCACCGCCGCTTCCCGCGGCGCTGGCGCCGGAGGTCCGCAGGTCGATCAATGTCTTCTTGAACGGAATGAACTTCTCCCAGCTCGCGGCGAATATGTTGAGCTTTCCGAGGGTTTGTACGAGCGCACCGAAGCCGAGCGCGCCGAAGAGGTACGCGGCTCCACTGCCCCCCGCCCTCCCCGCCTTGTGAATCTCGGACGCCGCGACCGACTCGGGGAAGGGAAGGTCCGCGTCTTCGACCATCACGCGCCGGAGGATCGTGACGAAGAGAATCCCCACGATACCGCCGACGAGCATGATGGCCGTCGCTTCCAGGTAGCGGGTCTTGTTGAATTCCGGCCACACGCCGGCGATGAGAAACGCCGGAATCGTGAAAATGGCGCCCGCGGCGATCGACTCGCCGATGGAGCCGACCGTTCGCGCGAAGTTCTCCTCGAGAATGCTGCCCTTGAAGAGGCGCAGAACAGCCATCCCGATAACGGCCGCCGGGTACGTCGCAGCGATGGTCATGCCGGCCTTCAGACCGAGGTAGGCGTTCGCCGCTCCGAGGATGACGCACATCACCAACCCGATGATCAGCGCTTTGATCGTGAACTCGGCCATGGTGCTCTCGGGCGGAACGTACGGTCTGAATTTACCTTCTGCCATCATTCACCTCCGAAGGTCAGACGATGAGAGAGGAGTTCGAACAGATATTTCCCCGCCACGCCTCAACAAACATCGGTGCATATTATTCCCGCGTTCAAAGAAATGTCAATACGCTTTTGGCGACGGGCACATGGCGCGCCGGCAGGGCCGGACGGCGGACGCCGCTGCGCCCCGGCGAGGCAGGACGGCGCGCGCGGCGTCGCCCGCGCTTACCGAATACGGACGACGACCGCGTTCATCTTGCTCGTCGCCTCGCTCGCGATGGTGAAGGTGACGGAGGCCCCCGACGGTAGGCTGAAGAGGACGTACTCGGGCGCCATCGCCGCTATCGAGCTCGACATCGTTCCGGACGAGAGGTTGCCCGCGAGGAGGTAGAGCGGCTTGAAGTCGGCGAGAAGATTCAACGATGAGTATCCGAAGCGCGGATCCGTCGTGACGCCGCGGCCGCTCAAGTACGTCGCGGCGCTCCAATCGGCGAAGGCCTCCTTGAAAAAGAGGCCCGTCCTCGCCTCGACGTTCCGCACGCCTGTGTCCCTCGTTTGCACGAGCTGCTTGTAGACCACGTCGCCGTAGCGGTCTCCCAGGTAGCGCAGAAAAAGAAATGAAGCGCCGCGCTCCTCGAGCGCGTCGCCGCCGTAGATCAGCGTCACGCTTCCCGGGTCGGCGAGGTAGAGATTCGCCCTCGAGATGTTGCTCGTCTTGTAGCCGTTGAGATCCTCCGCGATGTGGGCGAGCCCCTCATTCATCCAAAGCTCTTCCATGAAGGCGCCGTTGAAGCCCTGCCCGTAGATGAGCACCCGATAGTTGAAGAGAATCATATGGAGAAACTCATGCGCGAGAACCGCGTCGATGATGGGAAGGGTCCTGTCTTTGGGAAAAACGTTGCCGAACTGTCCCGTCGGGTCCGGCACGATCGCATAGAAGATCTCCATGCCGTTCGACACGCGGCTGTCGACGAGCCTCGGCAGAAGATCGTTCGGCAGGAAGAATCCCGCGATGAAGCCCTGGCTCCCCGCGCTTCCCTGCGGCGTCATCCGGTTTACCACGGGGCTCATGAGCACCGCGACCTTGCCGTCGTGGTTGATGTCCGACTCGTTCCCGAACTTGCTTCTATCCGTCTGGTAAATGCTGGTGTCGAAGGCGTTCCCGAGGACGTTCGCCTCGTCCTGCGTCAGAAAATCGGGGGGCGTTTCCTGATCGACGTAGAGGAGCGTGTGCGCGCCCTCGAACTTGAGGTCGGCGGTGACCGTCGTAAAGTCGGCGGGATCCAGGATGTTCCCGTCGGGGTTCACGAGGACCTTGAATTGAGCCGCCGCGGGAGCAGCCCCCGGCCCGGCGACAGCCGCGTGAAGTGCCCCTCCGGAGGGGGACGGCGGCGCCCCGTGCGTCTTCTTCAAGAGATCCTCGATCTGCCGGCGAACGTTCTCTTCGAACTCGCGCTGCCGCTCGCCGATGCGGCCCGGAGCGTACGTGCCCGCAGGACCTTCGGCGGCCTGCCGCGCATGCTCCCCGGCGGTCCGCGCCGCGGCCCCCGAGCCGAGGGCGATAAGCGGCGTCTGGAGGACGGCATCGATGGTGTACAGGTACGTGAACGTGTTATCGGGAGGCACGACGCTGTTGAAAACGACGAAGAGAAAATCCTCGCCCGCGGCGTCGGCGCTCAGGGTGAACGTATAGCCGGGGGCCGCGAAGAACGCCTTCCCGACGTCGCCATCCGTGAGGATCACGTGAAAGGGAAGCGGATTCGACGGGGCGGAGGGAGGAGTAACCCCGAAGAAGAGCGCCAGGCCGAGCGGATTGGCGTCCTCGACGCGCAGCTGGCCCTGGAAGGCGCCGTCGGGAATGACACCGACGAGTCTCGTCCGCGTGCCGCTGAGCGCGACCCCGGCCCTGCGAGCCTGCGGATCGCCGAATCCATTCGGGGCAATGACGAGCCGGTTCGACGACGGAAGCGCGTTGAATCTCGTTCCCGTAATGACCACGGTGTCGCCGACGCCCGCGGTGCCCGGCGTGAGCGTCAGAAGCTGCGGAGGCTCCTTTGTAAGAACCTCCTCCTTGCCGCTGCACCCGGCGAGTGAGAGAAGGAGAGCCGCGACGAGCACGAATCGAACCAGCGTTGATGTAGTCAATGCAGACACTTCCTCAAGATAATGGACCATTCGGCAATCCAAGATACCGCTTCAAGATAGCAAATAAACCCCACGGGTTCAAATACTCGTGTCAGAGGCATGCATCTTGCTCGTTTCAAGGGGTTTCGGGTATTCGACCGTTCGGCCGAAAAGGGGCGGGCAGACATGGCATCCCTTACAGTGGGCATCATCGAATCCGACGCGGGAAGCCGCGCCGGGCTCCAGATCATCTGCGAGGAGTCGGGCTGGAAGCCGATGAGTTTCGCCTCGTCCGCCGATTTCCTCGCGCGTGAGGCGCGGCGAGAGATCGCCCTGCTGCTCTTCGCTCTCCCGGACGACCGGGTCGAGATCGAGGATGAGCCCGGCATGTCGGCCCTGCGCGCATGGCGGGAAGAGCATACGCAAACGCAGCTCGTGCTCCTCGTCGAGAGGAGCTTCACCCCTGCCGACCGGCTCGCTCTGATTCTCGGCGCTCGTCACATCCTCCACAAGCCTTATCGCGCGGAGGATCTCACGAAGATCCTCTCGATGGTCGCACAGGGCATCGGCGCGCGGAAACGGAAAAGCGCGCTCGAGAAACGCGCCGAGCGGCGACAGGGATTCGAAGATATCATCGCGGAGAGCGAACGCATGGGCCGGGTGATCGAGCTCGCCCGCAAAGTGGCGACGAGCGATACCACGTCGATCATGGTCACCGGCGAATGCGGCACGGGCAAAGGCGCGCTCGCCAGGGCGATGCATCTCGCGAGCCCGCGCGGGGACGGCCCGTTCATCGAGGTCAACTGCGCCGCGATACCGAGAAATCTGCTCGAGAGCGAGTTCTTCGGATACGAGAAGGGCGCCTTCACCGACGCGAAGGAAGAGAAGATGGGCCTTTTCGAGTGCGCGAACGGTGGAACGATATTCCTCGATGAGGTCGGCGAGATCGACTATTCGCTCCAGGCGAAGCTCCTCAAGTTCCTCGACACGAGAACGATCCGCCGGGTGAGCGGAATAAGGTTCCTGCCCGTGGACGTGAGAGTGATCTCGGCGACCAATCGAGACCTGCGGGTCGCGGTCGAGGAGAAGCGCTTCCGCGAGGACCTTTATTACCGCCTGAACGTGGTTGAGATTCGGATACCGCCCGTGAGGGAGCGCGTCGTCGATATTCGGCCGATAGCCATTATGTATGCCAAGAGGTTTGCGCACCGATTGAACAAGAAGGGGCTCGAGCTTACGGAAGAGGCGATTGCCGCGCTCGAATGGTATTCGTGGCCGGGGAACGTCCGCGAGCTCATCAATGTCATCGAGAGGGCGGTGCTCCTGAACGTCTCCGGCAAGCTCGAGCCGGCCGACTTCCCGTTCACGAGGAAAGCCCAGGAAACAACGCTCCCCCTCAGGGAAGAAGGAGAAACAATCGTCATCGATCTGCCGCGGGAGGGAGTCTCCCTCGAAACGGTCGAAAAAGCGCTCATAACCGCCGCCTTGGCCCGAACGGGCGGCAATGTCACGAGAGCGGCGAGCCTTCTAAGGGTCGGTAGAGGAACTTTAAGATACAAGATGAAAAAGCACGGAATCGAGAATCCCGAGACAGAGAAAAACTCCCGAAGTGGATCATTTGAGCCGTCGTCCGTATTAGATTGACGCCATTCAAGATAGCATCGGCCCCCCATCAGTTCCCCTGAAATCCCCTCCCAACCATCAGGAAAAACCCCAAAGGCTCTGTGGGCCGGCTGGCTCCCCGCGGGTCTATTTACCTTTCTTCCCGAGAATCTCACGGGGAAATTGCGGAAAAGAGCCGATGCCGTAACCTTCGCCAGGGCAATCAATTATACCAGCGTGAGCGGAAAGGTGAAGGAGTCTGAGGTCCCTTTTAGGGATCTCGGGGGGCGTCTATGCCAGCCCGGTTCGGTCCGTGGCGCCTGCATTGCTTTATACCCCTATCGAATGACAAGAGGTTCGCAAACCCCCAAGGAGGTGGGTAGAATGTGTGGTAGAAGGAAAGCTCTCAGGATTCTAACGGCGCTTACCTCTCTCAGTGTACTGGCTGCCCTAGGTTGTGGAACCTACTCTCCTGTTGCCCCCTCAAACGAAACGCCGTTACCCGGCATTGAGAACCCGTCTTTCGCCATGCTTCTATCCGCCTCCAAAGGGTCCGAGGTAGCCCTGCGGAGCGCGGTCGCCTCGCAGATGATCTCGGCGGCGGAAGGCGGCGTTATCAGTAACGGCTTTTACTCGGTGTACTTCGCGCCCGGCGCGCTTGAAAAAGACACCGAGATCACGATAGAAATGCCGGAATTCCCGAAGGCGGTCGTCAAGCTCGGACCGCACGGGATCCAGTTCAAGGCGGACGTGATCCTGTCGCTCTCGAAGGAGATGATCGAATCGGCAGGCGGCAACTACGGAGTGCTCTGGTTCAATGAGGCGACGGCCCGTTGGGAAAGCATCGGCGGCTACATGGACGGCGGCGCGGTCAAGGCCACGCTGGAGCACTTCAGCGAATACGGAATTGAAGAGGGAATTTGAAATCGAAGGGAAATAGACCCAACAAGAAGAACCCTCTCACGATGAGAGGGTTTTTCTTTGCATTCCGGCACGGCTTGTTTACGATAGCCACCGATGAATGACATTCTCAGCCTGCCATCCAGATATCGAATAGAAAAGCGTGTCGGGACGGGTGCGTTCGGAACTGTGTACAAGGTCCTCGATACGCGTTTGAACCAAACAGTGGCGCTCAAAGTCTTGCTCGATGAAGCCTCGAGCTCAAGAGAAACCTTGACCCGAGAATTTATGACCCTTTCCCGTCTTCAGCATCCCAATCTGGTCAAGGTCATCGACTACGGCGTCCTTCCTTCGAAGCTCCCCTTCTTTACCATGGAGTTCATCGAGGGACCTGACCTGAGACAGTTCATGCATGATGACCCCAACGTGGTCCACGTCGCGTCCGTTATCGGGCAAGCACTATCCTCGCTGCGGTATCTGCATAGAAAAAAGATTCTTCACGGCGACATCAAGCCGGAGAACATGATGATTGTGAGGAAAGAGGACTCCTCTGTCGCGCTCAAGGTCCTCGATTTTGGTCTAACCTCGCGTTGGGGTCAAGAGAGGGGCTCCGTCAGCGGGACACTCCGTTTCTTGGCCCCAGAGATCTTGGTGCATGGCGCGCCATATTCGCCTGCGACCGACCTGTACGCTCTCGGCATATCCTTCATTGAATCGCTGACAGGCGTGATAGCGCCTGTCTCAAACACAATCACCGAGGTTTTCCTGTCAGACTTGCATTCCAAGCTGCGTGAAAGGCTGGGAAAAGCAGGGATAAGAAACCCCTCCTACCTGGCGTCATTCATTGTCGATCTTTGCAGACCGGATCTCTCAGATAGGGCACAGACTGCCGAGTCAGCCCTACAGGGGCTCCAGATGCTAACGTCTGAACACCAAGCGCCTGAGGACATTCAACTGGACAGTGTATTCGTAGACAGAGTTGAAGAGATCAAGGCGATCAGGACCTTCCTCGAGCCGAAATGTCTCGATAAGAGAATCTTGATCCTGTATGGGCCCACGGGAATCGGCAAGAAAACGATTCTTCGGAAGGCTACTCAGATGGCAGAGCTCGGCCAATATCTTCTGATTAGTCTCCCCGAATCGCCGTCCTCGCACTTCTCAATCGAGCAATTTGTCGAGACTCTCCACTCGTGCCTCAATGATGACCAAAAGAAGAAATTCGATTCCAGAGCCGCCATCCTGCCGTCGCCGCAGAGGGGTGTCATAGCCCAAGACCGAGTCGATCGTGGTTTGCGTTCGGCCTCTCTGATTTACGATCGGATTATTGGCGCGATGCACGAATTGTCTTTGGAACAACCTTTGTTATTGGTCGCAAGTGAAATCGATCAGTACAAGGAGGAACTCCTTCGTTTCTTTGTTCTCCTTGCCGATCAAATTGAGTTTAGAGGTTCCCGAATCAAGATACTAATGACATCGCGCATCGATTCTACAACACCGGATAAGCTCTCAGGTGGATATGGGCGGATTGCCTGTTCCGACCAGACAAGCGTTCGTGAGATCAAACCATTCAGCGAGTCCAACCTAAGGCAATTTCTCAAGATGAGCTTTGGAGGAGAGCTGCTAGATCAAGAGGAAAGGCGAGATCTACTTCGTCGCACTCAGGGTATCCCTCTTATCATCGTCGCCTTCCTGAGGCATCTCATATCCTCCGCAGTGATTCAATTTGAGAACGGCATGTGGACGCTCGATCGAAGGTTGTACAAGCAAAGTCATGTTCCGACAGATCTCGAC
>JBGPBA010000007.1:0-10580 GCA_041481005.1 Candidatus Krumholzibacteriia bacterium
ATCCGCTTCTTGTTCTCGACCTCCTGCTTGATGATGTCGCAGAAGATGCACCGCTCCTTGAGCTTGTAATGGAACTGGGCGCCGTCGAGCTCCTCCATCGCGCGCTTCGGGATGATCGGCGTCGCGATGAGCTGTATGTGCGAATGCTCGAGGGAGGCGCCGGCCTCCTCTCCTCTGTTCTTGAAAACGAGGATATACTTGAATCTCGAGTCCTTGTTGAGGTCGATGCAGCGGTCCCGGATCGCCCAGAAAATGCTTTCCACGTGGTCGCGTGGAAGGTCGGCGAGCTGCATGTCGTGCTGCGGCGACTCGATGAGAACCTCGTGGGCGCCGACGCCCCGCATGACGTCGTAAATGCCGTCGGCGCGCTTGTCGAGGTCCCCCTCGATCTGGAGCGCGGGGAACTTGTTCGGAACGACCCGAACCTTCCACCCCCGAGAGTTCGGAGCGGACTGCGGATTCCGATAGGCGAGCACCTCGGGCGGGGTTTTGTCCTCGTTTCCGTCGCAGAAGGGACAGAAGCCTCCCTTCGAGGGATGCTTCTCCATTTTGAAATCCATGGGACGTTTCCCGCGCTCGGTCGAGATGATGACCCATCTCCCCGTGATCACGTCTTTGCGCAGCTCCGGCATACTGGACCGATGCTCCTATCTCCCAGGCACTACTTGCGAACGGTCGTCATCACGACCCAGCTTCCCGGGTACCTGGCCCCAAGCTTCGTTTTGGCCCCCGCGGCTTCCTTGCGCTCCGCGAAATCGCCCACGCGCACCTTGTAGAGGCCCTCCTCGAACTCGAGGTAGGCCGGCATCTTCGTATCGGCGGCGGCGCGCTGCCTGGCCTTCTCGGCGGCCGCGCGATCCTTCGAGGCGAAGATCTGCACCCGGTACACGATCTCGTAGAGCTTCTTCGCGGGCTCGGGAACCGAGCCTTCCTGGACCGCGAACGTGTCTGGTTTCACCCGTTCGACCCTCTCCGAGAGCTCGACGGGCCGCGGCGAGATCCTGCGGGACATCTCGTCGTCGACGCTGTAACGCGTCCCCGGGGAGGAAGTCGTGTCGCGCGTTGGAACCCTGACTTCGGACGTCGCGCGTCTCTCGGTCCTCGAGGGGGAGGGCCCTCTCGTCCCGGCAACCTGCCGCTCGGCGCAAGCAGGCTGGAGAATTACCAGAGCAAAAGCCATACCGATAATGACTAAACCCCGTGCCACCACGCCATTTCCCTTCACAGACATTCCTCTCTAGCCCGGCCAAGGCCGGAAGTGACTCCGCGTAACGTAACTACGATTCCGCGCGAGTGTCAATATAATTTGCCCGCCGGGCGGGCAAATGTCTAGTCAATTGTTATGATTATCGTTACGAGCGGCGGCTCAGAAGCTCGAGATAGAGCGCCTCAACTTCTTTCGCGACACGGTCCCACGTGTATTCCTGCTCGACCCGTTCCCTGCCGAGGCGTCCCCTCCTTTCTTTTTCCGGCGCATTCATGGCAATCATGAATCTCATCGCGCGGACGAGATCACCGCCGTCCTTCGCCCTGAATACGACGGCCGTCGATTCGGCGACCTCCAGATTCTCGGGGATATCGCTCACGATGACGGGACGAGCGAAGCTCATCGCCTCGATAAGCGAGATGGGAAGGCCCTCGACCGTCGACGGGAGCACGTAGAAGGCGCAGTGGGCATAGAGCTCATCGAGGAGCCCGCCCGCGACGTATCCGGGGAAGATCACGCGCTCGTCGGCGAGAGCGCCGAGACGCCTCGCGTACGCTCCCTCGAAGTGCGCATCCCCGGCGATCACCAGGCGCAGGTCGGTATCCACCTTTCTCCACGACTCGAGAAGGGTATGGAACTCCCGCTCGGCGATGAACCGCCCGACGGTGAGCACGTAGCGTCCGCTCTCGAGCCCGAGGCGCGCCGCTTCGACGAAGGGCGGCGGCGGCGAAAGCGTCGCCCCGTTCGGGACGTAGATCACGGGGCGCCCGTACCTGGATGAAAGCGACCCGGCCATGAGCCTCGACACGGCGATGGCGGCGTGGCAGCGCTCGACGGCCGTCCGCTCGCCGAGCTTGAGAAGCGTCCGGGCCGCGGGCCCCCACTTGCTCTGTCGATAGTCCTGGGCATGAATGGTCGAAACGGTCAGCTTCCCCGCCGCGACCGGCATCCACGCAAAAAGCGACGGACCGATGCCATGGAAATGGATGATGTCGAAAGGCTCGAAAAGAACGCGGAGCGTCGTCGCCAGGGTGTTGGTGGCCGTTTCGAGATGCTTCGTATGGATCGAGGGGAGCACCTCGACGCGCATACCGCGGTATTCGCCGCCGCGGCTGAAAGGCGTTCGGCCGAACACGGTCACGCGGTGGCCCCGAGAGGCGAGGCGCGCCCCGAGCTCCTCGACGTGGCGCTCGATCCCGCCGTACACGAAGGGCAATCCCCTCGAGCCGATCATCGCCACTCTCACGGAGCGGCCCTTCCCTTGGTCGCGTGCGTCCATGCGTCCCGTATCCTATTCGAGCGGTCTGCCGGCCATGATCCGCAGCCAGTTCCGCGCGATCCATTTGGCCGGCTCGATCGGCTGGCGCAGCATTGCCGCTCGCGCCGTGCAGATCATCCAGCACGGCTGGCGGCAGCTATCGACCTCGCGACGGATCGCACGCGCCGCCTCGCCGTTCCAGATCGCCTCGAAAGACGACTCGCGGAGGTTCCCCATCGGCCGATTGAGGGTGAGGCACGGGAAGACGAAGCCCGCCGGATCCATGAAGAACGAGTCGCTGCCTGCCGTGCAGCCGAGCAGCCGCTCCCCGGCGACGTTGTATCGGAGAACCCCGGTGTAAAAGTACGCGCGGAGCCACCTTTTCGGGCTCGCGGAGAGGAGCTCCTTGCGCATGACGTACCTGAGCTCGCCCTCGAGATCGCTCGGATCGACCGTCTGGTTGTCGGCGGTCGAGAAGTAGAACTCGGAGTTCTGCGCGACCGACGTCGTGAACTGATACCCGAACTGCCGCGACAGATCGTAGACGGCCCCGAGATGCTTCACGTTGCTCCGCTGCGCCGTGAAGGCGACGCGGACGTTCCGGTAGCCGATCGTGCGAAGCTGCTTGAGGGTCTCGAGCGCCTTCTCGAACCCCCCCTCGATGCCCCGGATCTCGTCGTGCTTCTCCCCGATCCCGTCGAGCGAGACGGCAAGCCCGACGTTGCGCCCAAGCTTCATGAGCTCGGGCGCGGCGTGCATGATGCGGCGTCTCTCGAATCCATTCGTCGAGACGACGATTCTCGGGCGGCCGCAGCGCTCGTTGATGATGCGCACGATCTCGACGAGGTCGTCGCGAAGAAAGGGCTCGCCCCCCGTGACGTTCACGTCGCGCAGGGTGCGCGGGAGCCCCCGGTACCGATCCGCCGGCATCTCCTCGCCGGGGGTGAGCTGCCAGATGTTGCACATGTTGCAGCGGGAATCGCACCGATAGGTGACGGCGATGACCGCGTCAATGGGAAGCGACACTGCGACCCACCCTCTCTCTCCCGATGAGCTCGCCGAAAAGCTCGGCGTAGCCTCTCACCATGCGCTGCTGCGAAAAATCGCGTACCGCGCGTGAGCGCGCCCGCGCGGCCATCGCGCGCCTGAGCGCTCCGTCGCGCGCGAGGAGGAGCAGCCTCCCCGCGAGGGCGCGGAGGTCTCCCGCCGGTATGATGAAACCCTCGCTCCCGTCCTCAACCATCTCCCGCACCGATCCGACGTCCGTCGCGACGATCGGGACGCCGCTCGACATCGCCTCGAGGACGACGAGCGGAAAGGTCTCGACGATCGGGTGGGAGCACAAGACCGAGGCGTCCGTCGCGGCGAGAATATCGGGGACGTCGCCGCGGCGCCCCATGAATCGCGCCGCCCCGCCAAGCCCGAGCTCACCCGCGAGCACCTGCAATTTCTCTGCCTCCCGCCCCTCCCCGACAATCAAAAAGACGAAGTCTCCCCCGGACCGCGCGATATCGGCCGCCGCGCGGAGCAGCATCTCGTGGTTCTTCTCGGGCCGAAGGGCGGCCACGATCGTGACGACGAACGCGCCGGTCGCGATCCCGAGTCGCTCGCGCGTGCTCCGACGCCGCTCGTCGGAGGGCGGCGCGAACCTTTGAACGTCGATGCCGTTATTGATGACGCGGAGCTTGGTCCGCGGCACTCCCTCGCGTGCGGCGAGATACGCTTCGTGTCCCCGGGCGAGAGCGACGACTCGTCCGTACGCCGGCAGCACGAGGCGATCGGTCCACGTGAGCGAATGTCCCTTTCCCCAGAGGCCCGTCGAGTGGACCGAGAGAACGGCGCGCGTCGCCCGGGAGAGCCGCACGGCAAGCCCCCCGCAGAAGATGGCGTCGTGGTGATCCATGACGAGAAGGATTGCGTCGCGGCGGCCGCCGAGCCTCGCTGCGATGCGGGCGGGCGCGAGCGGATCGTACCGAAACGCGGAGAGATGAGTCTCGATCGAGCCGCCCGCCTCCATGATCTCCACCCCCACGTCGCCGGCCCCGCGGAGACACAGCACGCGCGGCGCGAACCCTTCGGCGGGAAGGTCGCGCATGAGCGCCTGCATGACCCGCTCCGCGCCTCCCGTGACGAGCGTTGATGCGAGGATCGAAACCGGGAATAACCGGTTGGACGGTATCATCGTAGCGTCATCAACGATAGGGTGCCTCCCGGCGTCCCGTTTTGCACCCCAGATCCTCGAGCTTCGCGTGCACGCGAGCCGGATTGCCGTATGCGAGAACCCGCGGGGGCAGGTCCTTCGTCACCACGGACCCGCTCCCGACGAGTGTCCCCTCCCCGATCGTCACATAGGGAAGGATCGTGACGTTGACGCCGATTCGGCAGCCCCGCTTGAGGACGGGGCCCCGCATGCACTCCTTGGATTGGGGGCATCCCGGATGGTAATCGTTGGCGACATGCACCCCCGGCGCGCAGAAGACGTCGTCCTCGAGGACGGTGAACTGGGCGATGTAGACGTGGGTGTGAATCTTGACCCCGTTGCCGATCCGGCAGCCGTAGTCGACCACCGAGCTGTTCCAGATCGAGAAATGGTCGCCGATCTCGTTCTCCTCCCTGACGATCGAATGGTGCCCCGTCTCGAGGTGGGAACCGATCCGCGAGCCGGCGTAGATGACGCAGCCCATCCGCACCCGGGCGTGGGGCCCGATCGTGAGCACGTCGCTCACGCCGCTTCGTCCCGTGAGATAGCCCACGAGCGCGCCCTCCTCGACGATGGATCCTTCGCCGAGCCGCACCGTGCCGAGCTTGGGGGGAACGTGAATGTCGCTCATCACAGGGAATCCAGTACTTGCGCGTACTCGATGGTCATTTCCTTCCCGTGTTCTCTCATCGATCGGTCGGCCGCATCGAGCGCCAGCAGCACCTCGTATCCGTGTCGGCCGCCGCTCCGCGGCTTGGTCCCTTTCTCGATGCAGTCCACGAAATGCTGGCACTCGATCTTGAGAGGCTCGGCGTCATCGAGCCGCGGTATGGAGATGTCGCCGTACCGGTAGGAGAGCTGGAATTCACCGAATGTGTCGTAGTGCGGCGTGACGGTGACTCCCTTGTCGTAGATGCGAATCTTCTCGAGGCTCGAGACGTCGTCATAGACGAGCATCTTCTTGCTTCCGACGACCGTCGTGCTGCGGATCTTGTTCGGGTTGAGCCATGAGACATGGATGTTGGTGAGCGTCGACTGCGGATACCGCAGGAGCAGGAACGCGACGTCCTCGATGCCCGGCCTGATGTACGACTGCCCGATCGCCGAAACCGAAACGGGCCGCGAGTTCAGGATGTAGTTCATGATCGATATGTCGTGCGGCGCGAGATCCCAGACGACGTTGATGTCGTCCTGGAAGATGCCAAGGTTGACGCGCGAGGTGGAAATGTAGTAGATCTCGCCGAGCTCGCCCGCCCAGATGAGATCCTTGATCTTGTTCACCGCCTCCGTGTATACGAAGGTGTGACCGACCATGAGGACCCGCGCCTTCTCCTTCGCGAGCTGAATGAGCTTGAACCCCTCGTCGATCGACTGCGCGAGCGGCTTCTCGACAAAGACGTGCTTGCCGGCCTCGAGCGCCTCGCGAGCGATGGGGTAATGCTGGGAAACGGGGGTCGCGATGACGATCGCGTCGATCCCCGAATCGTTCACGATCTCTCGGTAATTCGTCGTCGTACGGATCATCGGGTAGAGCTGCTTCATGTGGTTCAGGCGAGCCTCGGAGAGGTCCGCGCACATGACGACCTTCGACGATTTCAGGTTTGCGAAATTTCTTATGAGATTCGGTCCCCAGTAGCCGCAGCCGACGACTCCTACTCTCAGCACGCCGCCTCCGATCGTTAGTATCCACCCGATCCGAAGAGCATCACCGGTACCGTTCTCGCCATGATCTTGAGATCCATGAGGAGCGACCAGTGCTCGATGTAGTAGAGGTCGAGCTTCACCATCTCGTTGAACGGCACGCTGCTCCTCCCGCTGACCTGCCAGAGCCCCGTGAGCCCGGGTCGGACCGTGAGCCGGAGCTTGTGCCATTCTTCGTAGTGCTCCAGCTCATAATGCAGCGGGGGTCGCGGTCCCACGATCGTCATCTCGCCCCGGAGTATGTTTATGAACTGGGGCAACTCATCGAGGCTGGTCTTCCTGAGCACGTTCCCAACCGCGGTGACTCTCGGATCATCTGTCATTTTATAAACGGAGGGCGTCTTCTCGTCAAGGGTTGAATTCGACATCTGCCCTTGGATGAAGCTTCTGGTAAACTCGCGGTGGAGAGAGTCGTCGCACCCTTGTCTCATCGTGCGAAACTTGAAAAGGGTAAAGTGCCTCCCCTGCTCCCCTACTCTCCGCTGGCGGAAGAAAATCGGGCCGCTGGAAGTCAACTTGATCAGCGCTGCGACGGCGAGAAAGAACGGAAAACCGAGGACGATGACGAAGAGCGCGGCGAAGATGTCAATGAGTCTCTTGGCGAGCCTCTCCGCCCATATCCTCTCCCGGACTCTCACTCCGGCCGGGGTGGCGAGGGTTTCCGTCAGCTGCTGAAAGGGTTGAATGTTGTCCAGGGCCATTGTCTGCTTTCTCATCATTCAAGCTTTCCCGCCTCTACGACCCTTTGTGTATATGTCAATATCGGTTAACCTCTACGCCCCCTCCTTGCTCGAGATCCTAACCCGACCGTTCCACTCCTCGCAGCACTTCGGACACCCGGTCGACGGCCTCCGTTTTCAATTCGGGAAACATGGGAAGCGAGACGAGTCCGCGCATGAGCTTCTCGGCGACGGGATAGCTTCCCTCGCCCTTACCGAGCCGCGCGAAGGCAGGCTGCAGATGAACGGGCATCGGATAATGCTCCGCCCATCCGATGTTCGCCGAGCTGAGCGCCTTGCATACCGCCGCTTTCCTGTCGGTCACGATCGGGAAAAGGTGGTATACGGGGCGGCAGTCGGCGGACTCCTTCGGAATCCAGAAGCGCGTACCCTCGAGGTTCTTCCGATAGCGGCCGGCGAGAACGCGCCGCTTGTCGTTGCACTCGTCGAGGTACTTCATCTTTACGCGGAGGATCGCCGCCTGGAGCGAATCGAGCCGATAGTTGTAACCGAGCTCGCGATGGACGTTGCGCTCGTATTGGGCATGGTGCCGAAGGGCCTTCGCCTTGTGCACAATCGTCTCATCGCTCGTCGTGATGGCGCCGCCCTCGCCGCAGGCTCCGAGATTCTTGCTCGGATAGAACGAGAACGCCGCCGCGTGCCCGAGGGAGCCCGTCTTGCGCCCCTGATAGGTCGCGCCGTGCGCCTGGCAGGAATCTTCGATGACGACGAGCTTGAGCTCTTTCGCGATCTCCATGAGCCGGCCCATGTCGCACGGTTGACCGAACAGGTGGACCGGTATGATCGCCTTCGTTCGCGGCGTGACCGCGGAGCGCACCTTTTCGACGTCGATGAGTCCGTTGTCTTCCCGAACGTCGACGAGGACGGGCTTCGCCCCGGCCATGGCAATCGCCTCTGCCGTCGCCACGAATGTGTTCGGAACCGTGATGACCTCGTCGCCCGGCCCGATGCCGTACGCGATGAGAGTCGTGTGGAGCGCCGCGGTCCCCGAGTGGATACCGGCGCAATGGGCGGCCCCGCAATACGCGGCGAATTCCTTCTCGAAGCTCTCGAGGTCCGGCCCGAGGATGAAGGACGTATTGTCCATCACTCGAGCGATCGCTTCGTCGATTTCAGCGCGTATTTTGCGGGTGCCCTCTTGGAGGTCGAAAAACGGTATCTTATTGTCCATTATGCCAACCTGTTCTTGCACCCTTAGTCCAAGTGCATAGATTATAACATTTTTCCGGAGTCGATTCCAGCCCATATTTTTGGACGCGGTTTCTTGCCCGCGCAAAGACCTTTTCGGAATTTCTCGGGCGACGGGACCGATTTTCATTGTCGTAACCCCCGAGAATTGCCATAATTACCTACTCGATACGCCCTGTTGACATCCCGTTGAGTATGAGGCCATGAGATTACTTCTTGCCTCCGAGGAAATCACGAACCGCCCGCGTGAAGGCACGCTCGTCTTCCTCATGCACCTGTGCCGGTTTCTCCAGAGAGAGGCGGATTTGACCGCGCTCCACGCCCGCGGCGAGCTCGACCCCGATCTCCGGTCGCTGCGAGCGCTCTCCCCGAGGATGCTCGTGACGAAGGAGCTCCTCGGCATTCTCCGCAGGGAGCGGTTCGACCTGTGCATCTACGTGCCGTCCTCGGGGCTCACCGGCTTCGGAATGGCTCGCGGCTGCGTTCTGCGGTGGCTGACGAAGGCGCCGACAATCGTCATCGGTCTCCAGGAGCGCACCGTGGGAGCCATTCACCGCGCCCTCGCCCTCGTCGGCCGGCCCGACCTCGTCCTGTCGCCGGCCGAGGATCTCAGGGAGCGGCTCGAGAGAATCGGCTTCGACACCGACTTCATCATGCCGGGATACGACAGCCGACACTTTCGGCCCGCGAGTCCGGATGAGCGCGCGCGCTTCAAGATCAAATACGATCTTCCGGCGGGGAAGTTCATTCTCCTGCACGTCGGACATATCAAGGAGAACCGGAACCTCGAGGTTTTCCTGCGCTACCGCGACTGGGGCACGGACGTGCAGCCGGTGATCAAGGCGGGCGAGATCGATCCGTCCTGGGCTCACCGGCTGCGCATGGCGGGCATCATCGTCATCGACGAGTATTACCAGGACGTGCACGAGCTCTATCAGGCGGCGGACTGCTACCTCTTTCCCGTGAGCAATCCGACCGGGGCGGTCGAGTTCCCCCTCTCGGTGATCGAGGCATGCGCGTGCAACCTTCCCGTGCTCACCACGCGGTTCGGGGCGCTGCCCGGAATCATCCGCGAGGGAAACGGATTTCACTATTACGATCGCGTGTCCGAGATCGCCGCGCGTCTCGCCGAGATCAGACAATCGCGGCCGGGCACCGCGGGGAAGGTCAGGGATTTCTCATGGGACGCCGTCTTCCGCAAGCACCTGAGCCCCCATCTGCGATCGCTCGCCAAAGCATAGGGAGGAACGCATCGTGAGAGGGCCTTTTGACAGCGACCGGGCGGGGACCCGTTCGATGCTCGTTCTCTGCGGTCTCGACGGCTCGGGCAAATCGACGCAAGCCGCGCTCCTCGCCGAGCGACTGCGATCCGAAGGGATCCGCGGCCGCGCGGTGTGGAACCGCTGGCGTCCGACGCTGAGCGCCCCGCTCATCAGGATCGCGAAACGCACGCTGAGCGGGCGGGAGAAGGTCGTCCAAGGCGATTACGAGAGCTTCCGCGAGGCGAAGCGCCGCGAGATGAAAAGCGACTGGAAGCGCGGGCTCTGGCAGATCATGGTCTGGAGCGAGTACGCCTGGCAGGTGCACTGGCGCACGCTCGGCCGCCGACTCGGCGGCGCGGTCGTGATCTGCGACCGCTACGTCTACGACACGCTCATCGACGTCGCGATCAACTTCTCCACGGCGCCGGAAGGGCTCGCCTCCCTCATGAATAATCCGCTGCTCGCGCTCTTCCCGAAACCGGCGCTCGTCGTCTTCATCGACATCGATCCCGCGCTCGGGGCCGCTCGAAAGGCCGACGGCACGCCCGCCGTCTATCTCGCCGATCGACGCGAATACTACCGCGCCATGGCGCGGATTCTGAAGGCGCCGATCGTGGACGGCGGAGCCCCCGCGGCGGAGGTCGCCTCTCGCATCTGGGAGCTCGCCGCCCCGTGGCGCCGAGGCTTCTCGCGCGAGGAAGATCGGGGGACGAGCGCATGAGACGTCTTCTCGTCATCGGCATCGACGGCATGGACTGGCCCGTCCTCGCGCCGCTCCTCAGGGACCTCCCCAACCTCCGCGAGATCGCGGGGCGCGGCGCGGCGGGAGAGATGCGTTCGATCTTTCCGCCGGACAGCATCCCCTCGTGGGTCAGCATTTTCACGGGGCTCGACCCGAGCGAGCACGGGATCCTCGAGACGATCGACTATTTCAAGAAGGGCGTGAAGACCTTCTCAGTCGATACCGCCGCCTTCCGGGGCGCCACCTTCTGGGACCGGGCGAGCGCGGCGGGCTCGAAGGTCG
>JBGPBA010000008.1:0-10114 GCA_041481005.1 Candidatus Krumholzibacteriia bacterium
CGGCCCGCTCTGCACCCGCGCGCGAGTCCGTGGATGCATCGGAAATACGACGGGAAGCAGCGCGGACAGCTCGGCGAGTGCCTCGAGGAGAACGGACAATCGCTCTGGTTCGTCGACGTTCGAGGGACGGTGGAGCGTGACGAGGACGTAGCCGTTCGCCGCGAGCCCGAGCGTCTCGAGGACGCGTGAGCGCTCCGCCTTGGCGAGGTAGCCGAGCAGCGAATCGATCATGATGTTGCCGACGTAGAAAATCCGATCGGCGCCCACCCCCTCCTTCTTCAGGTTCACTTCCGCCTCGGGAGAGGTGGTGAAACAGTACCGCGAGAGGATGTCGGTGACCATCCGGTTGATCTCCTCGGGCATCGTGAGGTCGAAGCTTCTCAGGCCCGCCTCGACGTGCGCGACGGGGACGAGCATCTTCGCCCCGACGAGGGAGCACGCCAGGGTCGAGTTCACGTCGCCGACGACGATGATGAGATCCGGCTTCGTGTCCCGAACGACCCCCTCGAAGGCGACCAAGACCTTCGCCGTCTGCTCGGCGTGCGTGCCCGAGCCGACGCCGAGATGGATGTCGGGAGGGGGCAGCTCGAGATCCTCGAAGAATATCCGCGACATGTTCTCGTCGTAATGCTGTCCCGTATGGACCAGCAGCGCCTCGAAGCGCCCGCGGGCGCGGAACTCCCGGATCAGCGGCGCCGCCTTCATGAAATTCGGCCGCGCGCCGACGACGACCGTCGCTCTCATGCGCGCTCCTTCCGCTTCCGGGCGTCCTCTATTCTCGCGCCGTAGAGCTTCGAGTAATACTTCTTGAAGCGCCCGGCCTTGATCGGACGCCACCAGCAGTCGTTTCGCGCGTACCACCGCACGGTGCGCTCGAGCCCCTCCTCGAACCCGACGCTCGGCCGCCACCCGAGGGAGCGAAGCTTGCGCGAGTCCAGCGAGTAGCGCCGGTCGTGCCCGGGCCGGTCGGAGACGAAGGTGAGGAGGCTCTTATCGGCGCCGACGAGCGACAGAATCGCCCGCGCGATCTCGACGTTCGCCCGCTCCTCCCCGGCGCCGACGTTGTAGATCTCGCCGACGCGTCCCTTCCGCCCGACGAGCTCGATCGCCCGGCAGTTGTCCTCGACGTAAAGCCAGTCGCGGACGTTCCGCCCGTCGCCGTACAGCGGCAGCGGCTTCCCTTCGATCGCGTTCGTGATGAAGAGCGGGATGAACTTTTCGGGGTGCTGGTAAGGACCGTAGTTGTTCGAGCTCCGCGTCACGACGACCGGAAGCCCGTACGTCCGATGGAACGCGCGCGCGAGGAGGTCGCCGCCGGTCTTGCTCGCCGAATAGGGGCTGTTCGGCTCGACCGGGTCGCCCTCGCGCGAGCTCCCGCGCCGGATGCTCCCGTACACCTCGTCGGTCGACACCTGGACGAAACGCCGTACCTGATAGCGCAGGGCGCCCTGGAGCAGCGCGTACGTGCCGAGGACGTCCGTTTTGACGAAGGTCCCCGCCTCGAGGATCGAACGATCGACGTGCGTCTCGGCGGCGAAGTTGTAAACGGTATCCGTCCCGGGGAGAATCTCGTCGAGGATCGACGCGTTCGCGATGTCCCCTTTGACAAACGTGAAATCGCTGCGCCCGAAGAACTCGCGCAGGTTCTCGATGTTGCCCGCGTACGTGAGCTTGTCGAGCACGACGATGCGCACGCGGCGGCGAGCGCGATACAAATATCGGACGAAGTTCGAGCCGATGAAACCGGCTCCTCCCGTGACGAGCACCGTGCCCATGGTACGCTCCTTCAGCATTCGTCGCCGACCCCGAGGGGGGGCGGCGCATCGCCCGAGACCCGGCCGAAGGAGTAGTATTTGAATCCCATCCGCTCCGTCGGCTCGCGTTTATAGATGTTTCGACAATCGAAGATGACCGGGGCTCTCATGAGCTCCCTGATCTTCTCGAGGTCGAGCACCCGGAACTCGTTCCATTCGGTCATGATGAAGAGCGCGTGCGCGCCCTCGACCGCCGCGTACGAGTGCTCGAAGTATCTGATCCGGTTTCCATAGAGGCGCCGCGCGTTGTCGAGCGCCACGGGATCGAAAACGTTCACCGTCGCCCCGTTGTCGAGAAGCGCGTCGATGAGCCGGAGCGCCGGCGCATCTCGCAGATCGTCCGTATTCGGCTTGAACGAGAGGCCGAGCACGGCGATCGTCGCCCCGTGGAGATCGGGCATGACGCTCCGCAGCTTTTCGAAGAGCCGGTCGATGAGGCTCCGGTTCACCTCGTGCGCCGAGCGGATGATCCGCAGCGGCACGCCTACCCTGTCGGCCGTGTGGAGGATCGCGGCGACGTCCTTGGGGAGGCAGGAGCCCCCGTAGCCGACACCTGCGTGGAGAAACTTCGGGCCGATTCTCCGGTCGAGCCCCATCGCGACGGCCACCTCGTCGACGTCGGCGCCGACCTTCTCGCACAGCTCGGCCATCTCGTTGATGAACGAGATCTTCGTCGCGAGGAACGCGTTGCTCGCGTACTTGATGAGCTCGGCGGTCCGTATCGTCGTGAACACGATCGGCGTCTCGAGCAGATAGAGCGGCCGATAAACCTCCCGCATGATCTCGCGCGCCCGGTCCGTCTCGACGCCGATGACGACGCGGTTCGGGTGCATGAAGTCCTCGATCGCCGAGCCCTCCCGCAGGAACTCGGGATTCGACACGCGGTCGAATGGAATCTGCTTCTTGAGGTGCCCGCGAATGACGTTCGCGACCCGCTCGGACGTCCCGACCGGGACGGTGCTCTTCTGGACGAACACCTTGTATTCGTCGACGTGGGCCGCGATATCCTCGGCCACCTTGAAGACCGCCGAGAGATCGCACGAACCGTCCTCGCGCTCGGGCGTCCCGACGGCGGAGAAAATGACGGTCGATTCCTTCACCGCTCTGCCGAGATCGCTCGTGAAGAGGAGCCGCCCGGCGGAGCGGTTGTGCTCGACGAGATCGCGCAGGCCGGGCTCGTAAATCGGCATCACGCCGCGCTCGATCGAGGCGAGGCGCTCCTCGTCGATGTCGACGCAGATGACCCTATTGCCGAAGTCGGCCAGGCAGGCGCCGCTCACGAGCCCGACGTACCCCGTCCCGACCATGCATATCTTGAACATCAGTCACTCCCCCTTGCGGCAATGCGCTGCTCCCAAAAGTCGAAGAGGTCGCCGAGCATCCGCTCCGTCCCGACGGTCGGCTCCCATCCGCATCGGCGGCGGAGCTTGGTCGCGTCCCCGACGAGGACGGGGATGTCGGCCGGTCTCATGAGGCGCGGATCGGGCTCGACCGAGACCCGGGCACCCGACCTCCGCAGAAAGTAATCGAGGGCGTCGCTCAGCTTGAGCCCGCGCCCCGAGCATACATTATAGACCTCGCCGGAGGCGCCCTTCTCGGCGAGCAACCGATAGGCTCGCACGACGTCGCGGATGTCGGTGAAATCCCTCGTCACGACGAGGTTGCCGACCCGCACGACCGGCTCGCGCAGCTCCGCCTTGATCTCGGCGCACTGCCGGGCGAAGGCGGGCAGCACAAATCGGTCGGTCTGGCCCGGGCCCGTGTGGCTGAAGCTCCGCGTCACGACGACGTCGAGCCCGAATGCGGCGGCGTACTGCCGCGCGAGCATGCCCTGCGCCGCCTTGCTCACCGCGTACGGGCTCGCCGGCTCGACACGGCTCTCCTCGGTAAGCGGCATCTCCTTCTCGGAGCGAACGCCGTACTCCTCCGAAGACCCGATGGAGAGAATCCGAATCGAGCTCGCTTCCCCCCGGCCGCCGAGCGCGGCGTCTTTCCCGCCGCGGCCCGTCGCGGCCCGCACCGCCTCGAAGAGGTTCAGCGCGCCGAAGAGGTTCGTCTCGAGCGTCCCCCGGGGATCCTCGAGCGACCGCGCCGCCGAGCTTTGCGCGGCGAGATGAAAAACGAACGCCGGCCGGTACCGCGCGATGAGATCGTGCACGACCCCGGCGTCGAGAAGATCGCACGCCTCGTACGCGGCGGAGCCGGGCGCGGGGCCCGAATCGCCCGCCGCCGCTGCGTCGCGCGCCGCTCCCCCACCCGACCTCGCGCTGCCCGCCGCGGCCGGGCCGGGCGCCGCGAGGATATCCGTCTCGATCACCTCATAGCCCGCGCTCGCGAGCTCGCGAACGAGATACCCGCCGACGAATCCTCGCGACCCTGTCACCAATGCCCGCATACGTACGCCCCGGGAGCTCCTCATCTCCGATCGGGATTCGTCCGCCAGAACTCGACGAGATCGGCGAGCGTGCGCTCGAACGGAATCTCGGGCTTCCATCCCGTGTCGGCGGTGAACTTTCCGTTGTCCCCCTCGAGACGCGGCACGTCGCTCGGCCGCATCCGAGCGGCCTCTTGCCGTATTTCGACCTTGAGACCGACCATCGAGATCAGCATGTCGAGAACGTCGCGGATGCGGTACGCGTGGCCCGAGCAGAGGTTGTAGACCTCCCCCGGCTTTCCCTTTTCGAGGGCGAGCCAATAGCCTCTCACGATGTCGCGCACGTCGGTGAAATCCCTGAACGCTTCGAGGTTCCCGACCTTGATGACGGGCGGGTGGAGGCCCTTCTCGATGTCGACGAGCTGCTTCGCGAAATCGGAGGCGACAAAGATCGCCGGGCGACGCGGGCCCGTGTGGTTGAACCCTCTCGTCCGCACGACGTCCATTTGATAGCTCATGAAGTATTGGTACCCGAGCATGTCCTGTCCGACCTTGCTCACCGCGTAGGGGCTGAGCGGCCGCAGGGGATTCGTCTCCTTGATCGGGGTCTCGTTCGGGTAGACCATCCCGTACTCCTCGCTCGAGCACGCGATCTGAATGCGGCAGCGGAGATTGATCTTCCGTACCGCCTCGAAGACGTTGAGCTGGCCGATGATGTTGGTGACGAGCGACTCCGTCGGCGCCTTCCACGAGGTGGGAACGAAGCTCTGCGCCGCGAGGTGGAAAATGTAATCGGGCTTCACCTCTTCGACGGCGTCGCGCGTCGAGGTCGCGTCGCGCAGGTCGCACTCGAGGAGCTTGATCTTGTCCCAGATGTGCTCGATGTTCTCGGTCCTGCTCCTCCATCGGACGATCCCGTAGAGATCGACGTTCTTCTTGGTCAGGCAGAGATCGGCGAGGTGGCTCCCCGCGAAGCCCGTGATACCGGTTATGAGAACTCGCATCGCGCTCCCCTTTTCATGTGGAACGTTTCTCCGAGAAACGGCGCGCCATTCGGTTCCCGCGCCCGCGCGCGGGCGGCCCGCACAGTCTAATTTCAACATTTTAATGAAATTATGAGCGGTTCGTCAACGTGAATCGGGTCAGCGGTAGGCGAGCCACAGAAAAAGGTACGAGGCGGCGGTCGCCGCGACGGTGAAGGGGAGTCCCATCTTCACGAACGCGAGAAACGAGACGGAACGACCCTCTCTGTGGAGAAGACCCATCGCCACGACGTTGGCCGAGGCGCCGATCGGCGTGATATTCCCCCCGATGCACGCGCCGATGAGGAGCCCGAAAGCGAGAAGCTCGACCGGGATCGAAGCGTCCGAGGCGAATTTCATGACGACCGGGAGCATCGCCGTCACGTACGGCACGTTGTCGATGAATGCGGACAGGGCGACCGAGATCCAGACGACCGCCGAGTAGAGGACGAAGGGGTGCATCCCGCGGAGCGAATCGAGCCGCGCGACGAGGGCCTCGATGACCCCGCGCCGCTCGAGCATCCCCACGAGAATGAATACCCCGGCGAGAAAGAGGGTCGTCCGCCAATCGAAGCCGCGGAGCACTCTCGCGGCGCGATGCCGGTCGCGGAAGCCGAACCAGACGAGGCCGGCGAGCCCTTCAACGAGGCACACGGTTCCCCCGAACCACTTGAACTCCGGATCGAAGAAGGTGGCAAGCGAGAGGAGAACGATCATCAGGACGAGAAGCATGCTCGGCACGAGGCTCTGGACCGGAGTGACGGGGAGCCTCTCGGGCTTGTGCTTCATCCCTCTGAAGAAGAATAACAGAACGAAGAGGCTCGCCACGGCGCCGATCTGGACGAACCAGAAGATCCCCGGCTTGAGCGCCCCCGAGCCGTTCGGGGCCCGATAGAAGATGAAGTCCATGAAGTTCATCTTCATGGCCGCGCCGAGGATCATGCTCGGCGGGTCGCCGATGAGGGTCGCCGTGCCCTGGAGATTCGAGGTAATGGCGAGGGCGATGAGGACGGGCACGGGCGAGACCTCGGATTTGCGCGCGAGCTGGAGAGCGACCGGCGCGACGATGAGCACGGCCGCCACGTTCTCGATGAACATCGAAAGGACCGAGGTGAACGCGATCATCGAGAAAAAAGCGACGCCGAGGTTCGGGCTCCGATTGATGAGGTGGTCAGCGATCGTCTCGGGGACCTTCGAGAAGATGAAAAGCTCCGCGATAAGAAGCGTCCCCGCGAAGATTCCGATGACGTTCCAGCTGACGGACGGGATGATCTCGGACGGGGAGAGCACGCGAAAGAGAAGCGCCGCGACGACCCCGCCCCACACGATAAGGTAGCGATGGCTCCTGCTCACGACGAGGCCCGCGTACACCGCGAGGAATATGATCGCGGCGACGAGCATCAGCGGCGAGCCTCGCGAAGCTCGGCGATGATCGCCTCGGCGGCCTCGAGAGGGGACGGCGCCTCGATGATCGGGCGGCCCACGACGATGAAATCGGAGCCGGAAGCGGCGGCGGCCGCCGGGGTCGCGACGCGCTTCTGATCGCCGACATCGGCTCCGGCGGGGCGGATGCCCGGGGTGACCACGGCAAAGCCGCCCCCGAGCTCGCGCTTGATCGCGGCGGCCTCATCGACCGAGGCGACGACCCCATCGAGCCCCGCCTCTCGCGCGCGCGCCGCGAGCCGGAGCACGAGAACGCGCAGGTCCAAATCCGAGGCGAAGAGATCGGCGAGGTCCTCTTTCGAAAGACTCGTGAGCACGGTGACGCCGACGATGAGCGGACGCTCGAGGCGGCGGCGCGTCGCCTCGTCGGCGGCGGCCTTGGCCGCGGCCGCCATCATCGCCACGCCCCCCGAGGTATGCACCGTCATCATCATGACGCCCATCGCGGTCGCGGCGCGGACCGAGCCTTCGACCGTGGCCGGTATGTCGTGGAACTTGAGATCGAGAAAGACCGAAGCGCCGCGCGCCGCGATCTCGCGGATGAACGCCGGGCCCTCGGCCGTGAAGAGGCGGCTTCCGACTTTGAAGAGTCGCACCCGCGGGATGAGCTCCTTCACGAGACCGAGCGCCCGCTCGCGCTCCTCGACGTCGAGCGCGACGATGACCTCGGGGGAGGACGCCTTCGTATTCATGTCCCTCCTTCGCAGAACGAGTCGCTTCCGATCGTCCGTGGAATGCCTTCGGCCTCGAGCGCCTCGACGATGCGCTCGGGAAGACCCGGGTCGTAGAAGATGGCCGTTCCGACCTGCACAGCGGCCGCCCCCGCGGCGAAGAACTTCCGCGCGTCCTCGACCGAAGATATGCCGCCGACCCCGACGACGGGAATCGCCACGGACCGCGCGATCCTCCAGACCGCCTCCAGCGCGATGGGCAAAATGGCCGGCCCCGAGAGCCCCGCACTCACGCGCCTGAAGACCGGCGCGCCGAGATCGTCGAGAAACTCCATGCCGACGACGGTGTTGATGGCCGTGACGGCGTCGGCGCCCGCTCCCTCGGCGGCGCGGGCGAGAGAGGCGACATCGGAAACGTTCGGAGTGAGCTTCACGAGAACGGCCTTCCCGATGAGCGTATCCTTCGCGCGGCGCACGTATCGGGCGACGAGCGCGGGATCCTTTCCGACCGCCATGCCGCCGCACTCCACGTTGGGGCACGAAAGGTTGAGCTCGACCGCGTCGACTTCCACGCGAAGCGCCGTCGCGTCGAGGAGGGCGCAATAGGGTTCCCACTCCTCGGCGCCGAGGCTCACGATCGGTCTCGCGCCCGCGGCGATGAGCGCCGGAAGCTTGTCGGCGAAGAAGACCGCCGCGCCGACGTTCTCGAGGCCGATGCTGTTGAGGAGCCCAGCGCTTGTCTCTTGGAGCCTGCGGCCGGGGTTCCCCGCGCGGGGCTCGATCGTGATCGTCTTGGTCACGACGGCGCCGAGCCTGTCGAGCCCGATGAGACCCGCGTACTCGCCTCCGTACCCCGCCGGGCCCGAGGCGAGAAATACCCTATTGCGAAACGACGCGGGACCGATCGCGAAGCCCTGACCCTTCGCCGCCGTCATCCCTCCCACTCCTCCCACGCGACGTCATTCGCCTTGAACACCGTCCCGTCGCTGCACACCGCCTTGAAAACGATCTTCCCGCCCGCGCGCACGGGCACCGTGCATCCGCGGCAGGCGCCGACCCCGCACGCCATGACGCTTTCGAGCGAAGTGACATGCTCGGGAAAGCGGCTCCCGAGCCGCTCGACGAGGGCACGCACCATCGCGCGGGGACCGCACGAGTAAAGCATCGCACCGGACATACGGCCTTTTTCCATGAGGTTCTCGCAGAGCTCGACGACGTCGCCGTGGTGACCCGACGAGCCATCGATCGTCGAGAAAGAGCATTCGCAGAAATCCTCCCCGATGAGCCCCTCGAGGAGCTCGTCTTTCGTCGAGGCCCCGTAGAGGAGGCACATTTCCTGCGAGCGCCCCTCCCGCCGCCACGTACGGGCGGCAAAGACCAGCGGCGCGAGCCCCGTTCCGCCGGCGACCAGGAAGGCGTTTCCGTTCCGCGGGGCGGGAAATTCGGTCCCTCCGAGCGGACCGATGAGGTCGACCGTGTCCCCTTTGTCGAGCGCCGCGAGCGCGGCCGAGCCTCGCCCGACGACCTTCACGAGGAGCGAAAGGGATCGCGCCGTGAGATCCATGATGCTGTACGGCCGGCGAAGAAGCGGCGGCGCCGTCTCCGAAACGCGAATCGAAACGAACTGCCCCGGCCGGGCGTCCGAAAAGGAATCGGGGCGCTCGAAGATGAGAACATGGCACGAGGGCGAAAGCTGCTTGCGGCTCTCGAGACGGGCCGCGAAACGCCCCTTCGTTTCGGGCGACATTACCGTCCCCCCTTCGCTGCGGCTCCGGAGGTGTCGGGGCGGGTGCCTGTAGCTCCGGAAGTGTCGGGGTGGGCGGGCGCAGGCGCCTTTATCCGCAACGTGTCGGGCCTCGGCGCCGAGACGGGCTGCGGCTTGACGATCCGCGACGTGTCGGGGCGGACCGGCAGCGTCGTCAACGTGTCGAGGCGCGGGGCCGATGGCGCGAGCGGTCTCGCGACTCGGGATGTATCGCCCGCGAAGGGCATGGCCTTCGGCGCCGCGGCCCCCGTCGTATCCGCGGGCGAAGCGGATCCGGACGCGGGAGCGCCCCGCGCCTTCCGCGCCGCGGTCGTGTCGGCGAGCGCCGAATCGACGAAGGCCTGCATGCTGTCGCGGAGCCCGGTCGCCCCGAGGTAGCCCAGCTCGTACAAAGCACCCTTGGCCTGCGGCGACCGGGGATAGAGCGTCGCGACAACTCGGAATGCCCCAATGGCGTTACTCTTTTCGTTGAGCTTGCGCTCGTAGATATATGCGATCGCGAAGGCGGCCCGCGGCGCCACCTCCGTCTGGGGAAAACTGTCGACGACGGAGCGGTAGCCCTGGAGTGCGAGCGGGACGTTGTCGAGGCGGGTCATCTGGATCTCCGCGGCCATGAATCTCTGCTCCGCCTGCTGATCGGCCGAGCCGCCTTTCCCTCCCGATTTCTGGAGCTCGATGAGCCGCTTCAGGCTGTTGCCGCGCTCGAGCGCCGCGGCGGCGAACTCGTAGTTCGCGTACTCGTCGGCCACCTTCGAAAACGCAGCCTGCGCCGCCGCGAGCGAATCGAGGCGCTCATGGTAGATGACCCCCATCCGATAATAGGCTTCAGCCGAGTACGTGGATCGCGGATACTTCTTCGCGACGTCGGAGTAGAGAGAAAGCGCGCGGGGGAGCGAGTCCATGCCGGCGTAGCTCTCGGCCTGCCCGAGAAGCAGCGGCGGCATCTCCTGCGTCGACGTGGTCTGTCTGAGGAGCATATTGAAGAGCGCCAGCGCCTCCCTGGCCCTTCCAATGCGCACGTAGCA
>JBGPBA010000009.1:0-9632 GCA_041481005.1 Candidatus Krumholzibacteriia bacterium
CCCCGGGCGATCGAGAGCCTCGTCGCGAACATCGATGCGGGTAGGCGCTTCCAGACGCTGCTCGGCGTCACGGGCTCCGGTAAGACGTTCACGATGGCGAACGTGATCGCGCGGTGCGACATGCCGGCGCTCATCATCTCGCACAACAAGACGCTCGCCGCGCAGCTCTACGGAGAAATGAAGAGCCTCTTCCCCGAGAATGCGGTCGAGTACTTCATCAGCTACTACGATTACTACCAGCCCGAGGCGTTCATCCCGTCGACCGACACGTACATCGAGAAGGACGCCTCGATCAACGAGGACATCGATCGGCTTCGGCTGCGGGCGACCGGCTCGCTCATGATGCGGCGCGACGTCATCGTCGTCGCGAGCGTCTCCTGCATCTACGGCCTCGGCTCGCCGGAGGAGTTCAAGAGCCTTACCTTCACCGTCACCGAGGGGGAGCGCGTCGGCCGCGACGAGCTCTTGAGGCGTCTCGTCCGGATTCAGTACTCGCGAAACGACGTCGACTTCGCGCGGGGCACGTTCCGCGTGCGCGGCGACACCGTCGAGCTCAGGCCCTCGTACATGGAGGAGGCGATTCGCATCGAGCTCTTCGACGAGACGGTCGAGCGCATCGCGGTCATCCATCCGGTGTCGGGGGAGACGCTCTACCGGACGAAGGAGGCTGTCGTGTTTCCCTCATCGCACTTCGTCACCTCCGGCGCCGGGCTCGATCGGGCGATCGAGGGAATCCAGCGGGAGCTGACGGAGCGCCTCGCCGAGCTCCGCTCCCAGGGGAAGGAGTTCGAGGCGAAGCGCCTCGAGACGCGCACGCGCTACGATCTCGAGATGCTGCGCGAGATGGGCTACTGCCCGGGCATCGAGAATTACTCGCGCCACCTGTCGGGGAGGCAGCCCGGCGAGCGACCCGCGACCCTCATCGATTATTTCCGCGGCGATTTCCTCATCGTCATCGACGAGTCGCACGTGACGATCCCCCAGATTCGGGGGATGTTCGAGGGGGATCGCAGCCGCAAGGCGACGCTCGTCGAGCACGGTTTCCGGCTTCCATCGGCGCTCGACAACCGTCCGCTCACGTACGACGAGTTCGAGAGCCTCGTCCGTCACGCGGTCTTTCTCTCGGCGACCCCGACCGACTTCGAGATCAAGCTTTCGGGGGGGGAGATCGTGGAGCAGATCGTGCGGCCGACGGGGCTCATCGATCCCGAGACCGAGGTCCGCCCGGTGACCGGGCAGATCGACGACCTTCTCAAGGAGATACGCGCGCGCGTCGTGAAGCACCAGCGCGTCCTCGTCACGACCCTCACCAAGCGGATGTCGGAAGACCTGACCGCCTACCTCTCCGGGCTCGGCGTCCGCGTGCGGTACCTGCACAGCGACATCCAGGCGCTCGAGCGCGTCGAGATCCTCCGCGACCTGCGTTTCGGCGAGTTCGACGTCCTCGTCGGGATCAACCTGCTCCGCGAGGGGCTCGACCTTCCCGAGGTTTCCCTCGTCGCGATCCTCGACGCGGACAAGGAGGGGTTCCTGCGCTCGCGGACCTCGCTGATCCAGACGACGGGCCGCGCGGCCCGCAACATCGACGGGAAGGTCATCTTCTACGCCGACAAGGTGACCGGCTCGATGGAGCGGGCGATCGATGAAACAAACCGCCGCCGGAGCAAGCAGCTCGAGTATAATAAACGACACCACATCACGCCGCGGTCGATCGTGAAATCGATCGAGGAGGTCATGATCACGACCTCGGTGGCCGATGCGTCGCGGGCGCGGGAGCGGGAGAAGGAGCGGCACGAGGAGGTTTTCGTGCCGACGGCCTTGGATGATCCCGAGCTCGTCGCGCGGCTCGAGGAGGAAATGTGGAAAGAGGCCGAGGCGCTCAATTTCGAGAAGGCCGCGAGCATCAGGGATCGAATCGAGGAGATCAAGCTGAACCTCACAGGGAGGAAAAGAGTTGGAAGAGGTCGAAAAATCGCTCATTGAAATCGTGAAGAAGGCGATCGCCGAGGATGCCGTCCGAAGCGACGTCACCACGCAGCTTCTCGTCAAGAGGAGCCTTTCGGGAGACGCGGTGATCAAGGCGAAGGGCCCGGGCGTCGTGTCGGGGCACGAGGCGGCGGAGCTCGTCTTCAAGACGCTCGATAAGACGATCTCGTACGTGGCGACGGCCTCCGACGCCTCGCGCGTCGCGAAGGGACAGGCGGTCGCCCGGATGCGCGGGCGCGTCGTAGCCATCCTCGCCGGGGAGCGTGCAGCACTCAATTTCCTCCAGCATCTCTCGGGTGTGGCCACGCGCACGGCTGCCTTCGTCGAAATGGTGAAAGGCTCGGGCGTCGTGAACCTCGATACGCTAAAAACGACTCCGGGGATGCGCCCCCTCGAGAAGAAGGCGGTGCGAAACGGCGGTGGAGAGAACCACCGCTGGAACCTCTCGCAGATGATTCTCGTGAAGGAGAATCACGTCAAGGCGGCGGGCGGGCTCGCGAAGGTCGTCGAGAAGCTCGGTCCCGAGAATCTCGCGAAGGCCGAGATCGAGGTCGCCTCGCTCGATGAGCTCGCCCAGCTCCGCGAGACGCCCCCCATGCGGATCATGCTCGATAACTTCACGCCCGAGATGGTCGCCGAGGCCCTGGCGCTCGTTCGCAGCTGGGGCGGTCTCCCTCCGCAGATCGAGGTCTCGGGCGGGGTGGACCTCTCGAACGTCGGGCGCTTCGCGGCGCCGGGGGTCAATTTCATATCGATTGGCTCGCTCACGGCGCAGGCGCCCATTCTCGACATGAGCCTGATCCTCGAGGGAACGTACTGAGGGAGCGGCCGGGGCCGTTCGCGGCGAAGGGGCCGCAGGAGCGCGTTATGGCGAAACGTCCGACCGAAAAATCCGCGCCGCCGAGGGTTCGCGATCTTCACCCGGCGCGCGTGCTCGAGCTCTGCCGCACCTCGCGGCTCGCCCGAACCGTCGTCCTCTTCGAGTCGGCCGACTCGACGAACCGCGTCGCGATGGAGGCGGTCTCGCGGGGCGCCCCCGAGGGGCTCCTCGTCATCGCGGAGGAGCAGCGGCACGGGAAGGGGCGCAAAGGCCGAACGTGGTCGTCGGCGAAGGGGAAGAGCCTGACCTTCTCGCTGGTCCTCCGTCCGGCGTGCAGGGCGGAGGGGCTCACGGCGATTTTCGCGCTCGCCGCCGTCAAGGTGCTCGGCTCGCTCGCGAAAGACGTTCGCATCAAGTGGCCGAATGACGTGCTCATCGGGGACCGCAAGGCGGCGGGAATCCTCGCCGAGGCGAAGGACGACGCGGTCGTCATCGGTATGGGGCTGAACATCAACGAGCGCCCCGAGGAGCTGCCCGCCGGGATTTCGCCCGCGGCCGTCTCGCTCGCGATGGCGATCGGGAAGCAGCTCGATCGGGGACGGATTCTCTCGCGCATCATCGGGACCTTCGAGAAGCTCTACGTGCGATTCGAGCGGGAGGGCTTCGTCTCCTTCAGGAGCGAGATCGAGGATCGGCTCCTCTACGTGGGGAGTATGGTCACGGTCGAAACGGGGGACGCGAAGCTCGAGGGCGGCTTTCTCGGTATCACCGACGACGGCTATCTTCGGCTCGCCGTGGCGGGCGAGGAGCGGATCGTGTCGGCGGGCGACCTCACGATCCGGGAGGGCGTCCATGGCTAGGATTCTCGCCCTCGACAGGGGTAACGATTCCCTCAAGGCGGCCCTCATCGAATCGGGAAAGATCGCGAGACGGTGGCGGGAGGTCGCCGCGCACCCCGAGAAGACGATCCGCCGGATTCTCGAGGAGTGCTCTCCGTCGGGCATCGTCATATCGAGCGTCGTCCCGGCCTGGAGCATGGGGGCGCTTCGCGTGCTCCGGAAGCTCGAGGTCGGTCCCGTCATCGAGGTGGGGCCGGCGCTTTCGCTCCCCTTCGATCTTCTCGTCGAGTCGCCCGAGAAGCTCGGCGCGGACAGAATCGCGGCGGCCGCGGGGGTGGCGGCGTCGGGAGAGCGCGAGGCGGTCATCGTCGACGCCGGCACGGCGGTGACGGTGGATGTCCTCTCGCGCGAAGGATTCAGGGGCGGCGCCATCTTCCCCGGTCCCGGGCTTCTCGCCCGCTCGCTCCACGAAGGCACGGCCGCCCTGCCGCTGGTCGATTCCCCGCGCCCGGAGGTCAGGCTGCCCGGGAGGAACACGAAAGAGGCGATCGCCTCGGGAATCCGCTGGGGGCTCGTCGGAGCGGTCAGGGAGCTCGTCTCCCGTTCGCGCGAGGCGCTTTCCGGCTCCGCAACGGTATGGCTCACCGGGGGTGGGGCCGCGGCGCTCGAGGAGCACCTGGGGGTCAAGGTCAAGCGGGAGCCCGACCTCGTCTTCATCGGCATGAACCTTCTCTTCACCCTGAACGGCGAACGGAAGCGCCGTGCAAGGACCGACTGACGGGGCGCCGGGCTTCGAGCTTCATTGCGCCGCCCATTCGCGCTCTCTCGAATTTTCGTTCTTGCCAAAATCGGCCGTTCGCGCTATATTCGACAAATAGCAAACAGAGGCTGAGAGTGCTAATTCCTTGAAACTAAAAGAGAAGGGAGAAGTGTCGTATGAAGATCACGAAGATCACGCCTCTTGCCGACAGGGTGCTCGTGAAGCCGATGGACATGAAAGAGATCAAGAAGGGTGGAATCATCATCCCCGACACCGCGAAGGAGAAGCCCCAGGAGGGCGAAGTGATGGCGGTTGGCAAAGGCCGCATCAACGAGACAAACGGCGAGCGCGTCCCGCTCGAGGTGAAAAAGGGTGATCGGGTTCTCTACGGGAAGTACTCGGGGACCGAGATCACGATCGACGACGTGGAATACCTGATACTCAGGGAGAGCGACATCCTGGCGGTTCTCTAATTCGGAAGGGGTGAACGGTAATGGCAAAGCAGATCAAGTTCAGCATCGATGCTCGTGACCGCCTGAAAGCGGGCGTAGACATGCTCGCCAACGCGGTCAAGATCACGCTCGGCCCGCGCGGCCGAAACGTCATTCTCGAGAAGAAATTCGGCTCGCCGACGATCACGAACGACGGCGTCACGATCGCGAAAGAGATCGAGCTGAAGGACCCGTGGGAGAACATGGGCGCCCAGATGGTCAAGGAGGTCGCGACGAAGACGCACGACGTCGCGGGCGACGGCACGACCACCGCGACGATTCTCGCCCAGGCGATCATCACCGAGGGGCTCAAGGTCGTCACGGCGGGCGCCAACCCGATGTACGTGAAAAAGGGAATCCACAAGGCCGTCGACGCGGCGGTCGACTACATAAAGAAGCGGAGCAAGCAGGTCCGCAAGCGCGACGAGATCGCCTCGGTCGCCATGATCTCATCGAACAACGACGCGGAGATCGGCGAGCTCATCGCCGACGCGATGGAGAAGGTGGGCAAGGACGGCGTCATCACGGTCGAGGAGGCGAAGGGGATGGAGACGACGCTCGAGGTCGTCGAGGGGATGCAGTTCGACCGCGGCTACGTGAGCCCGTACTTCGTCACCGACTCCGAGCGGATGGAAGCGGTTGTCGAGGACGCCTACATCCTCATCCATGACAAGAAGATCAGCTCGATGAAGGATCTCCTGCCCGTCCTCGAGAAGGTCGCGCAGGTCGCGAAGCCGCTCATCATCATCTGCGAGGAGGTCGAGGGCGAAGCGCTCGCGACGCTCGTCGTCAACAAGCTCCGCGGAACGCTCCAGGTGGCCGCGGTGAAAGCCCCGGGATTCGGCGATCGGCGCAAGGCGATGCTCGAGGACGTCGCGATCCTTACCGGGGGCAGGGTCATATCCGAAGATGCGGGTCTCAAGCTCGAGAACACCGTGCTCACCGACCTCGGCCGGGCAAAGAAGATCACGATCGACAAGGACAACACGACGATCATCGAAGGCGCCGGCAAGCCGGCGAAGGTCAAGGAGCGCATCAGCCAGCTCAAGGTCCAGATCGAAGAGACGACCTCCGACTACGACCGCGAGAAGCTCCAGGAGCGGCTCGCGAAGCTCGCCGGCGGCGTGGCCGTCATCAAGGTCGGCTCGGCGACCGAGATCGAGATGAAGGAGAAGAAGGCGCGCGTCGAGGACGCACTCGCGGCGACCCGCGCGGCCGTCGAAGAAGGGATCGTGCCCGGCGGCGGGATCACGCTGCTCCATGCGGCCGAAGCGATCGCGGCGCTCGATCTCGAGGGCGAGGAGAAGATCGGGGCCAATATCGTCATGAAGTCGCTCGAGGAGCCGGCGAAGATGATCGCGCAGAATGCCGGTCAGGAGGGCTCCGTCATCGTCGAGCGCCTGCGCAAGGAGAAGCCGGAAATCGGCTACAACGCGGCGAACGGCGAGTACGTGAACATGCTCGAGGCGGGGATCGTCGACCCGACGAAGGTCGCGCGCTCGGCGCTCCAGAACGCGGCCAGCATCGCCGCGCTCATTCTCACGACCGAGGCGTGCATTACGGAGATTCCCGAGAAGGAGAAGGGTCCGGGCGGCATGCCGGGCGGGATGAGCCCCGATATGTACTAAGCCCGTTTGAAATCGTGCACCGACGAGGGCGCTCCGGCGGCTTGCGCCGCGAGCGCCCTTTCCGTAGATTTCCCTTGAATTTCGCCTTATGCCTTCATATTTTATCATCGAAACAGGAATATTACGAGTGGCCTGAAGCTCATTCAGCACCACCGTGCGTTTCAGTTCGCTCCCCCTTCGGAACCGGGAGGTTTCACTTGAATCGGTCTTTCAGGTCGGCGCCGGCGGCGATACTCTTGTATGCGTTCATCACCGTGCTTTTCCTGGGCGGCTGCAGCAACAAAAGCCCGGTCAACAACCATCCCGTCCCTTCAACGATCGACGCGTTGAACGTCATCGTCAACCCGCTGTCTCCGGCGCCCGGCGACACGGCTCAGCTCACGGCGCAGACGGCCGGGACGAGCGCCGGGGCCTTGCCCGACTTCCAGTGGCGGGTGGATGCCGGCACGCTTCTCGACACCACGGGGATTTCGGTCCGCTGGGTCGTTCCGAGCGAGAAGGGGATTTACCACGTTTTCATGCGATCGACCCTCGGCGCCGCCGTCGACACGATGAGCAGGTACATCATGGTTCGCGATCTCGCGGCGCTCAACACCGGTATCAGGTGGAGCATGTTCCCGAGCCTGGTCGGTGCTCAGGTGCTCTTTGTCGGCACGAACACGAACCCGATTTCCGCGAACCCCAACTTCTACGGGTTCCAAGCGTACAATTTCCAGGGAGGCAACTCGGCGCTCCTCACGAGGGACCTCGCCGCGCCGGCGAAGTTGGTCATGGGGGGACAGGGTTTCATTTTCCTGCGGCTGACCGGAGTTCTCGCCTCGGTCGTGACGGACGGTTCGCCGTTCTACCGGGCGCAGCCGATGTCGATCCTGCTGTTCCCGTACGATGATTTGCCGGTCGCGATCGCGCTTCCGCGCAACGTCGCCACGGTCCGATGGGACCAGAACACGAGTCCGTCGGCGAGCCCGGACGAGCAGATGTACGTATGGCAGAACAACAAGACCGGACCGAAGGACGACGGGACGGCGGATGAATGCAACATCGCCTTCAAGGTGAGCGGCGGGGGGACCCTGATGTTGACCGATGCCGTCGATTCGACCTTCCAGTTCGGCGCCTGGACGAAGCATTTCTTCCGCAACGTGCGGCCGATCTTCTCGCCTGACGCGAGCAAGATCGTCTATTTCGTCGATTCGACGGGAACGTTCGAGCCGTGCATCATCAACATGGGCGGGCAGTCCCCGATTCGAGATTCGCGCCACGCGCTCATGGTGGATGAGCGGCATGGGATATTCAACAGGGCGGGGGTCGCGATCGGGGAGAAGACCTATGACAAGGTCGTTTTCGAGTGGAATCCCACCGTGAACAACAAGCTCGCCTTTCTCGACGATAACAGGAGTCTGTGCATCCTCGACGTCGCGGCCGAGAACGTTCAGGCACTCACCGACGTCGGCAAGGTCCAGGAGTTCGCCTGGGCGTCCGACGGGCGGATCGCCGCGATCACCTCGGGCGGCGTTCTGATCGTGAATCAGTCGGGCACCGTCGATTCGGTGTTTGTCAAGGAGAAGGAGTCCGACCTGCTCGTCGGCGTCGCCTGGTCGTCGAACCCGAGCGATCCGAAGCTCGCCTTCAGGATGATCCGAAAGGGCAAATCGACCGCCGACTCTTTTTCGGCCCTCGTGGTTTATTCGTTGAATTCGCGGCAGTGGTACTACGCGACGCCGCGGATCTCCTGGGCGACGGAGCCGATCGTGCCATACACATACATGCGCGCCGTCTTCGAGGCCGACAACAACGGAGTCTATTTCGCGGCGCCCAACCCGGCCCCGTCCGGCGGGAGCCAGGTGACGATTTTCCGTTCGTTCTGAGCGTCGATCCACCAATCTGCGCGGTGAAACTCGCGTGATGCGGTCACAGAGGCTCGAGCAGCTTCCGCCGTACCTTTTCGTCGAAATCGACAAGCTGCGGGAATCTCGTCGCGCCCGCGGGCGGCATCTCCTCGATCTCGGAATCGGCGACCCCGATCTCGGCGCTCCGCCGGAGCTGACCGCGGCGCTCGCGGCATCCCTCACCAATCCGAAGCACGATCGCTATCCGCCGAATCGCGGCCTCCCCGCGCTCATCGACGCCGTGCGCTCGTGGGCCCGCCGCGTCCATGGGGTCGACCTCGAGCGCGACGAGGTGCTCGTCACGATCGGGAGCAAGGAGGCGATCGGGCATCTCCCGCTCGCGGTCGTCAATCCGGGGGAGCGTGTGATCATCCCCGATCCGGGATACCCGGTCTATCTCTCGTCGGCCGTGTTCGCGGGGGCGACGTGCGTGCGAATGCCGCTTGAGGAGGATCGGGGATACCGGCCCGCGCTCGCCTCGCTCGCGGCGAGCGATCTCGAGCGCTGCCGGCTCCTCATTCTCAACTACCCGAACAATCCGACCTCGGCGACGGCCGATCGCGAGTTGTACCGCGAGGCGATCGAGTTCTCGGAGCGGCGCGGGATCATTCTCGCGAACGACGCCGCGTACAGCGAGGTGTATTACGAGGCGCCGACCGCGGCGCTGTTTCCCCTCGCGCGGGAGGCGGGCCTTCCCTTTATCGAGTTCTTCTCGTTCTCGAAGACCTTCTCGATCACCGGTTGGCGTGTCGGCTTCGCGATCGGCTCCCGCGAGGTGATCGCCGCCCTTGAGCAGCTCAAAAACAACATCGATTCGGGGGTGTACGGGGCGATCCAGGAAGCGGTCGCGGTGACGATGGAGCGGCACTACGACGCGATCCTTGCGCGGAACCGCGTCGAGTACGGCGCGAGGCGGGACCTGCTCGCCGGGGCGCTCGAGCGCGCGGGCCTCGCGTTCACCCTGCCGCAGGCTTCCTTCTATTTCTGGGTGAAAACGCCGGTGGGAAAGGGCTCGATGGAGTTCTGCCGGGACCTCATCGAGGAGCTCGACATCGTGGCGACCCCCGGCGTCGGATTCGGCAGCCTCGGCGAGGGCCACGTGCGCTTCTCCCTGACGACGGATCGGGACACGATTCGCGAAGCGGGGCGGAGGCTCGAGGCGCACGCGATCGGACGTCGCGGGACGTAAGGAGGTATCCCGTGCTCGAAGAGAAGATCGTTC
>JBGPBA010000010.1:0-9631 GCA_041481005.1 Candidatus Krumholzibacteriia bacterium
ATCGGCGGTCTCGGTGCTCGCGCAGCCCGCGTCGATCACCTCGTGTCCGGCTTCCGCCAGAAACGGCTTGAGGCGCTCCTTGAGGGGGAATCCCCGGTGGTCCGATCCGATCGCGATTTTCATGACATCCTCCCCGGATGAGGCACCGGCGAGGTCGAGAGAGCGCGCATCGCCCGGCGGCCGAAGCCGCGAGCGAGCGCCCTACGCGCCGATCGGCGTCATCCAGCCGTGCGTGTCCTTCGCCTCCATGGTGAGGCACTTGAAGAAGCTCTCTTGGAGCCTCTTCGTCGTCGGGCCCGCCTTGCCGGTGCCGATCGCGATCTTGTCGACGCTGCGGATCGGCGTGATCTCGGCGGCCGTTCCCGTGAAGAAGAGCTCGTCGGCGATGTAGAGCATCTCCCTCGGGATAAGCTGCTCGACGACCTCGATCCCGAGCTCCTTCGCGAGGATCATGACGCTGTCGCGCGTGATGCCGGGGAGCACGCTCGCGCCGAGCGGCGGCGTCAGGATTCTACCGTTCATCACGAGGAAGAGATTCTCGCCGCTTCCCTCGCTCACGTAGCCGGTCGTATCGAGCGCGATCCCTTCCTCGTAGCCGTTGACCCGCGCCTCCATCTTGATGAGCTGCGAGTTCATGTAGTTGGCGGCCGTCTTCGCGAGGGCGGGAAGGGTGTTCGGAGCGATCCGGTTCCAGCTCGACACGCAGACGTCGACCCCCTGCTCGAGCGCCTCGGGGCCGAGGTACTTTCCCCACTCCCACACGACGATGAACGCGTTGATCGGATTGTTCATCGGGTAGACGCCGAGCTCGTGGTAGCCGCGGTAGACGACCGGACGGATGTAGCATTCCTGCATCTCGTTCACCCGTACCGTGTCGACGCACGCCTGCATGAATTTTTCCTTCGGCATTGTCTGCTCCATGCGGTACATCTTCGCCGAGTTGTACAGGCGCTTGATGTGCGGCTCGAGGCGGAAGATCATGGGACCTTTTTTCGTGTTGTAGCACCGGATGCCCTCGAAAACCGCGGTCCCATAGTGGATGACGTGAGAGCAGACGTGGATATGCGCGTCGTCCCAATCGACGAACGTGCCGTCCATCCATATCTTCTTCGTGGGGTTCAAAGGCATCGCTCGCTCTCCTTCTCCCTTGCAGGTCCGATCAGGCCATAAACCGCTCTCATCCGCGCCCCGTGCTCGGTCTCCTTCCCGCGGTTCAATACGCGAAAAATTATACGCCTCGGCATCCACTCGGGCAACCGCTAATTTTCATTTTGGCCAGAAAATTCCAGAATGTCTGAAATGCCGGCTCGCCGGGGGGCGGTCGGCAATCGGCTCCCGAAGGGCGGGCTCCGCATGGCGCCGAGCCGCTTGCCTGGGCGGTTTTCTATCTCATAAGTTCAAATTTTTCAGCGAGATAGGCAATAAGAAGATCGACGAGACGTTCAATCTCGCGGCGCGCGCGGCGGTAGGTCTCCTCGTCCCCGCCCATCGGATCGACTATGTCCGGATCGCCTCTCTCGGGGTCGACCTCACCGAGGACGATGACCTTCCCTTCGGCCCGAGGCGCCATCTCGAGAATCTCGCTGCGGTGCTCTCCCGTCATCGCGACGACGAGATCGGCGTCTTCGATCATCTTCGAGGTGAGGAGCCTCGACCGGTGCGAGGAGAGATCGACACCGATCTCGGCGAGGACCCCCACGGCGTTGGAGGAGGCACTCATGCCGCCGGAGGCCGCGGTGCCCGCCGAAAGGACGCGGACCGCGCCGCGCCACGCGAGCGGCATACGGGCGATGGTGAGCGCCTGGGCCATCGGGCTCCTGCAGCTGTTTCCCGTGCAGACGAAAAGGATCTCTTTCCGACGAGACTTCTCCATCGGGTGACGACGATAGCCGCTCGAGCGCATTCTGTCAAGAAACGCCGGACTCGCCGGGCGCCGGCCCTCTTTCGGCTTGAACCGCGCCGTGAATGTACCGTATCCTCCTCCAGAAGGTTATTCCCTCTCGAGATCGAATCGATCGCCCGCGGGCATGGAGGAGGGCTCACGATGAAAGAGAAGATCGGGAACGCGCGCGAGGTTCCCGCGCGCGACGTGAAGGTCGAGGGCGCCGAGAAGGTCAAGATCAGGTGGCTCATCTCGGAGCGCGACGGCGCCGCGCGCTTCGTCATGAGACTCTTCGAGGTGGGGCCCTCGGGACGAACCCCGCTCCACCGCCACGATTGGGAGCACGAGGTTTTCATCGTGAGCGGCGTGGGAAAGCTCATTTACGAGGGGAGCGACCGGCCGTTTTCGGAAGGGTACTTCGTCTTCGTACCGGCGGGCGCCGAGCATTCCTTCGTCAACACGGGCACGGACAAGCTCGAGTTCCTCTGCATCATACCGACCGGCACCGACAAGGGATAATGCTCTGAATACGTTACAGTTGACAATATCGCCCGGGGAAATTAGCTTTCAGATAGGGCCCTGCCGGCCCGACGGCCTGTAACGAGGGAGCATCCATGAAGAAATCTCTCTTTCTTTCAATTCTTCTCGCTCTGGCGATCGCAAGCCCCGCGGTGCATTCCGCGCCGCCCATCTACAAGGAGAAAAAGTACTTCGGGCCGATACCGATGAACTCGCTCTCCGTGAGCTTCGGCTTCTTCGACGGAGGGAACATCGACAACCTCACCGAGTACCTCTCCACGTACGCGAAATCGTTGCACGGGTTCGAGACCTTCGAGAGACTGTCGATCCGTCCATACGCGCGCCTGAACTACGACCGACAGCTCACTCCCAATCATTTCCTGCGGTTGAGCACGTCGTTCACGTACGTCCAGTCGTCGAGCCTCGGCGCCTTCGTCGCCACCCTGCCCAGCGCGGACACCTTGGCGAACTTCGCTCTCGACATACACCGGACATTCAAGGCCTACCTCTTCTCGGTGGAGGCCGGGTTCCTCTACTACTTCGTTCCCCCCGAGGTGCAGCGCTTCTCCCCGTACGTCGGCGCGGGGTTCGGCGCGGTCATACCCGTCGTGCGTCTCAAGACGAGCGCGTTCCAGCTCGGCGAGCCGTTCACCGGGGCGGACGGGAATTTCTCCAAGACGAGCGCGCAGGCGGCGGCGCACGTCGAGTTCGGGATGAACTACTACATCACCAATCGGTACGCCGCGGCGATCGAAGGGCGCTACGAAATGGCTCAAAGCAAGCTGCGCGTCTACCGCGGAAACATCGACCTCGACTTCGCGGGATTCATGCTCACGCTCAGCATCGCGTACCTCTTATGACGGGCACCGACCTCGTTGACGTCGCCGTCATCGGCGCCGGGCCGGCCGGCGCGAGAACCGCCGCGAGGGTAGCCGGGGCCGGCTTCGACGTCCTCCTCCTCGAGAAACGCGAGCGGATCGGGCACCCGGTGCGGTGCGCCGAGGCGATCGGTCCGCGCGAAGACGTCGAACGATTCCTCACCCTCGACAAAGAGCTCGTCTCGTCCCCCATCAATGGGGTCGTGGTGGTGTCCCCGGACGGTGCGCGGCTCGAGCGCGAGATGCTCGGCATCGGGTTCATCGTGGACCGCACGCTCTTCGACGAGCGTCTCGCGGCGGCGGCGCAATCGGCGGGCGCCGAGCTCCGGAAGCGGCACCAGGCCATCGGGCTCCTGCGCGAGAATGGACGCGTCGCGGGAGTGCGGGTGCGCGATCTCGGCGCCGGCGCCGAGTACGACGTGAAGGCGCGGGTCGTCGTCGGCGCGGACGGCGTCGAGTCTTTCTCGCCGCGGTGGGCGGGGCTCAAGAAAGCATACCGTCCGGACGAGATATTCTCGTGCGCCCAGGAGCTCGTCGAAGGAATCGATCTCCCCGGCGAGTTCATCGAGTTCCATCTAGGCAGGCGCTTCGCGCCGGGCGGCTACGCGTGGGTCTTCCCCAAGGGTCCCGCGCGGGCGAACGTCGGCGTCGGCATCAACCCGCTCATCGCGGGAGGCACGACCGCCCTCGAGCACCTCGACCGTTTCATCGCGCTCCGCTGCCCGCGCGGCCGGCGCACGCGGCTCGTCGTCGGCGGATGCGTCGTCGCACGGGGTTTGCCCACGCTCTCCGCCGACGGCTACGTGACGGTCGGCGAGGCGGCGAATCAGAACAATCCGTTTTCGGGGGGCGGCATCATCAACGCGCTCGAGGCGGCCGACATGGCCTCGCGCGCGATCGTCGCGGCGCTCGGAAGCGGCGCGACGGCCTCGCGCTCCCTCGGCGCGTACACGAGCGAGTGGCGGCGGACGGTCGGCAGAACGAACGAGGCCTTTTATCGCGCGGCGCGGATTTTCTACAATCTCTCCGACGAGGAGATGGCGCGCCTCGTCCGGGAGCTCACCAGCGTGCCCGGCATCTTCGACCGCACGGGAATCAAGCCCGCCGTCATGGTGAGGGCGCTTGTTGCCTCGCGCCCCGCCCTTCTGCTACAATTCATCCGTTCATTGCTCACGCGCAGGCGCTGACGAGCCGCGCGGGAAGGGATTCGATGGAGCGACCCATTATCGCGGTCGATCGCGAAATCTGCGTCGTGTGCGGGGCGTGCTCGGCCGTCTGTCCGACCGAGGCGCTCGTCGTCGAGGGGCTCACCCTCGTCGTGATCCCCGTGCGCTGCCGGCCCTGCGGGAAGGCGGCGCTCGTGTGCCCGACCGGCGCCCTCACGTGCCCGGGACGCGCGACGGCGTGAGAGAAAAAGGAGAACCGAGCCCTTCGGAACGGTCATGAAGAACTCACCTACGATCCGCATCGCCTGCAAGGTAGTCGGTCCGATCGAGACGAACTGCTATATCCTCTCGTGCGCGGATACGAAGAAGGCGGTGATCATCGATCCGGGCGGGGACCCGGACGTGATCGAGGCGTATGTCGACGGAGCAAAGCTCGAGCCCGTCGAAGTGATCAGCACGCACGGCCACAGCGACCACATCGCCTCGGCCGAGGACCTGCGGGAGCGCTACGGGATTCCGTACGCGATACACGGCGCCGATCTCGAGATCCTCAAGCTTTCGGTGCGCGAGGCGCCCTTCTGGGGAATGGGGCGCATTCGCGAGCCGAAGGTCGACCGCATCATCGCCCCGGGGGACGAGATCGTTTTCGGCAACGAGCGGGGGAAGGTCCTCCATACGCCGGGGCACACGCCGGGCGGAATCTCCATCCTCTTCGACGGCTTTGTCATCGTGGGGGACGCCTTGTTCAATCGCTCCATCGGAAGAACGGACCTGCACGGGGGCGATTTCGATACGCTCCTCGATTCGATCAGGACGAGGCTCCTCGTGCTTCCCGACGAGACGATCGTCTACTGCGGGCACGGCCCGCGCACGACAATCGGAGAGGAAAAAAGGGAGAACCCGTTTCTCGCGTGAAGAGGGACCGCGCCGGGCGTCTGAAGAGCCGCCGGCGGGCGACGGGGACGCGGGCCGGAGCTTCGAGCGATTCGTCTTCGGGAAGATCGGTCACTTCCCGACCTGCGCGTCACGGTACGCGCGGTACTGCTCCTCCCCGAGCTTCTCGATCATCTCCTCGGGAAACGGAAGCTTTCTAATGAGGCGCGCCGGGACTCCCGCGACGATGCAGAAGGGCGGGACGTCCTTTTTCACGAAGGCGCGCGCGCCGATGATCGCGCCGTCGCCGATCCTGACGTTGCCGATGATCATCGACTGCTGCCCGACCCAGACGTCGTCGCCGATGATCACGCGCCCGATCGACTCGGGGCTTATCCGCTCGTTGCGGCGCTCGAGGTAGTCGATCTGGTGGCCGGGGTTGTCCGAAATCAGCGTCGCGGCGACGATGCAGTGGGAGCCGATCGAGATCTCCCTGCCGACGAACAAAGCGACCGGCGTCGCGATGTCCGTTCCGTCGCCGACCCGCAGGTGCTTCTCGCTCCCCACGGTCAAGCCGACGATCGCCGCCCTGTCGACGATGCTCACGTAATCGCCGAAATGGATCTCGACGTCCCCTTCCACGTACGGCAGGCCCTGCCCCGAGTTGTCGATGTACAGCCTCTTCCCGCACTCGACGCATCGGCTTCGGAAAAGAGGCTGGTAGTAGAACGCGCGCCAGAAGTCGCGCCAGACGCGGATTCTCACCGCCCGTTCCTGGTAGAGAGCGTGGTGCACGGCGGGCACGTAGGGCACCTCCGCCCGTATGACCGCGCGCGCGACCCTATTGAGCCGCGCGTAGAATGGGGTCTCGCCCCTCTTGACCTTCGCGACGAATTCTTCGAAACCCATGCGTCGTGCATCCCCCTCGGGCGTGGAAGGCCGCGCCCGGCCCCGGCGCTTACCAGCAGAAGCCGACGTACCGCGCCTTAGTGTCGATCCGGTCGGCGAGCCTGACGAAGTCGATGACCGTGTGCCGCTCGCCGAGCCCCTCGACGATCGCCTTGAATTCGTCGGATTTGTTCCCGACGACGACGACCTCGGCGAACGCGGTCAGCTCCCCGACGTCTTCGGTCATCAACCGCGAAATGTGCTTGATGTGCTTCTCGATGTACTCCCTGTTCGCGCCGACGAGCCGCGCGAGATTGACGTTGCGGTCGAAAATCTTGAGCTCGTAGCCCTTTCCGAGCAGCGTCTCGATGAGCGACACAATCGGGCTCTCCCTGAGATCGTCGGTGCCCTCCTTGAAGCTGAGCCCGAGGATACCGATGCGCTTGCTCCCCGTATCCATCACCATGCGGATGCCCCGGCGGAGGTGGTACTCGTTGCTCTCGAGAATCGCCGAAAGGACCGGCACCTTGAGATCCATGCTCGTCGCCTTGTACGTGAGCGCCCTGAGGTCTTTCGGCAGGCAGGAGCCGCCGAACGCGAACCCGGGCTTCAGGTAGTTGCGCGAGACGTTGAGCTTCGTGTCGCTGCAAAAAATGTTCATGACGTCGCCGCTGTCGATCCCGAGCTCCTTGCAAATGTCGCCGATCTCGTTCGCGAAGCAGACCTTGAGGCCGTGAAAGGTGTTGTCGGCGTACTTGACCATCTCCGACACCTCGAGCTCGGTGATGAAGCGCGGCGCGTCGATCCCCTCGTACATGGCCATCACCGCGGAGGCGTCGTCGCGGTTCGCGCTTCCCACGATGATCTTCGGCGGGTGATAATAATCGTAGACCGAGGTCCCCTCCCTGAGAAACTCCGGGTTGAAGCACACGCCGAAATCGACCCCGGCGCGCGCCCCGCTCGATCGCTCGAGGGTAGGGATCACCATGCTCCTCATCGTTCCCGGAAGGATCGTGCTCCTGATCACCACGATGTGCCGTCGCTCGCGTCCCCGCAGGAGCTCGCCGATCTCGCGGCACACCCGCTCGACGTACGTCAGGTCGAGACTCCCGTTCGGCTTGCTCGGCGTGCCGACGCACACCACGGACGCGTCCGCGTCGCGAAGCGCCTCGGCGATGTCGGTCGTCGCCCGCAGCTTCCCCTCTTTCCTCGCGCGCGCGATGATCTCCTCGATCTCGCGCTCGATGATGGGCGTGCGCCCTTCGTTCAGCACGCCGACCTTCACCGGATTGATGTCCACGCCGACGACCGTGTGACCGGAATCGGCGAGGCAGGCCGCGGAGACGCAGCCGACGTATCCCAACCCAAGAACGCTAATCTTCATGATTTCCGTGCTTCCTTCGCGTGAGCGAGCAGACCAACGAACGCTTCAGTCACCGAATCCCACGAGCAGCGCGAGACCACGAAATCCCGGGCCCGGGCCCCGATCGCGCTCCGCGCGCCCCCATCCGAGAGGAGCCGCCGCACGGCGCCGGCGAACTTCGCCGGATCGTCCTCGATCAGGATATTCTCGCCGGCCGCGTACTCCAATCCTTCGGCTCCGATCGTCGTCGACACGACCGGCTTGGCCATCGCCATCATCTCGTATATCTTGATCCGCGTTCCCCCCGCGACGCGAATCGGGACGACCGCGCACGAGGCGCGCGCGACGTACGGCCTCGTGTCGGGCACCGTGCCGGTCACCCGTATGCTCCGGTCCGACTCGGCGAGCCTCGCGATCGACGGGGAGGGATTCCGGCCGACGATCGAGAGGCTCGCGTTCGGCACCTCCCGCCGGATCAGCGGATATATCCGCTCGACGAAGTGATGCACGCCGTCGATGTTCGGCATCCAGTCCATCGAGCCGAGAAACACGATGTTTCCGGGCTCCTCGTCCCCCCCGACCGGAGCGTAGTACTCGGTATCGACGCCGGTCGAGACGAATCCGAGCCGCGAAGCCCCGTACGTCCCGGCGAAATGGTCGCAGTCCTTCTTCGAAACGGTGATCGTGAAATCATACGCGTTCGCGACGAACCGTTCGAACGACGCCATTCGCTCGCGCTCGCGCTCGAAAACGAATCGCTTCACCGGGTTTGTTTCGTGCCGCGCGTGCCGCGCCCATATCGTCGCTTCGACGTTATGGGAGAAATGGACCTTGGGAACGCGCAGATCGTCGGGTACATTAAGACACATCGTGAGAAAATCCGCAACGAGGATGTCATAGGCGTCGGCGGCGGCGACGCGGCGGATCAGGTCCCGCATGTCGCGGCTCGTGTACGATTCGACGGTGAACGGGTATCGCGATCCGAGCGAGCCGAGTACCTTCGCGTAGTATCCGATGCCCCCCTTCGCGGGGCTGCGCGGCGGTTTCGTGTAGTCCACCCGGGTGCAGTACTCGTTGGCGCGGGAAAGGGCGTCCGTCTCGGTGGCGGGGTCCGCGTACGTGACGTACCGGACCTCGTTTGTTCTGCGGATCCTCGCGAGCATATGGTAGGTCCGCAGCTTCCCCCCGGAATCGAGCGGGTGCAGGAGCCCGTTCTTGATCCACAGGATCTTCATGCCTTCACCGACTTCCCGTATTCGCGAGAAACGCGTCCCGCCAGAGCTCCAGGTTGAGCAGGATCCAGAGCTTCTTGTGGTTGTCCCGGCTCCCGCCCACGTGCTCGTCGACGAGCCGCTTGATGCAGCCGCGATCGACGAAACCGGCGCAGAACGAGTCGCTCCTCGTCAGGTACGAAACGACGAGATCGCGCAGATCTCCGCGGAACCACTCGGCGATCGGCACCGTGAAGCCGACCTTCTTCCGGTAGATGAGATCGCGCGGGAGATACTTCGCCGCGATGCGCTTCACGAGGTACTTGCTCTGCATCCGCTTGAGCTTCAGGCCGCTCGGTATCGAGAACGCCAGCTCGACGATCCGGTGGTCGAGGAAGGGCACCCGCGCTTCGAGCCCGCTCGCCATCGAAAGCCGGTCCCCGCGCAGGAGGAGGTTGTCGGGAAGCCACATCTTGAAATCGAGGTACGCGAGCTCGTCGACGGTGTCGCGGAAGCGCTTGCGCCGGGCCACGTCGGCGAACGCCTCCATGTTGCCGAGCAGCACGTCGACCTTCTCCGGCGGCACCATCGAGCGGAGCTCCCGCTCGTCGAAGTAGCCGAACCAGCGGTAGTATCGCTTGTACCGGTCGCGCTCGGAGAGAAGCCGGAGCGCCGTCGACATCCGCTGCGGAACGATGCCGGGGATCCGGGCGTCGAGGCGGGCGATCGGAGAGGCGAGAAACCCATACCGGTTCGCCACCTTTTCGAAGAGGTATTTGTAGTATCCGCAGAACGCCTCGTCCCCTCCCTCACCCGTGAGCACCACCTTCACGCTCTCGGCCGCCGCCTTG
>JBGPBA010000011.1:0-9583 GCA_041481005.1 Candidatus Krumholzibacteriia bacterium
ATCTTCTCGAGCTGTTCCTCGGGAATGCCGTCGCCTGTGTCCTGCACGATGATCCGCGCCGCCGCGGCCTCCTCCTCGAGGGTGATCGTGACCTTGCCGCCGTTCGGGGTGAACTTCGCCGCGTTGCTCATCAGGTTCTGGAGGAGCTGGCGGATGAGCTCGTGGTCGGCGTCGATCCGGCACGGGTGCCGCGGGAGCCGAAGCTCCGTGTTGACCCCCCGCGAGAGGAAGGCCGCCCGGAGAGCCCCGTGCACCTGCTCGACGAGCGCCTTGAGATTGCACGAGGTCTTCTCGACCTTGAGGTTCCCCGACTCCATCCGTGAATAGTTGAGCATGTTGTCGACGAGCTTGATGAGGCGCTCGTTCTCCTCGTTCATCACCGTGAGGAAATCCTTGAGCGTTTCGGGCTTGATCGAATCGACGTTGTCGAGGAGCGTCTCGGTGTACGCCTTGATCGAGGTGAGCGGCGTGCGGAGCTCGTGCGAGATAACCGAGAGAAAGTTCGACTTGAGCTGGTTGACGCTGTCGAGCTCCTCCCGGCACAGCGAGAGCGAGCGGTCCTTCTCGCGGAGCTGCTCCTTCCATCGGTCCCGCTGGACGAGGAGCACCACGCGGTCGGCGTAGAGCTTGAATATCGAGGCGGTTCGTTCGTCGGGCGGGCCGTCGAAGAAACCGATGGTGAAGAAACCGACGGGGCGCTCTTCGCCGCCGACCCCCACGAGGCACACCTTGCGACCCGCCCAGTCGACGCCGGGAGGGACCGGACCGTCGACGCCATCACGGACCGCCTCGGGCCCGACGAGGTGCCCCGCGTCGCACGGCTCCCCTTCCCCCCGAAGCGCGTGCAGCGAGGCCGTGTCGACCGAATTGGTGGACGCCGGATCGGGCCGCCCGTCGCCGAGTCCGCGGTGGACCCTGACCTCGAAAACGTCGCCGCCCGCCTTGGCCGTGCGGAGAATGACGAGGCCCGCCCCGGTGTCTTCGGCGATGGCGTCGACGATGGCGTTCAAAATCTCGTGGGTCGGCGCGTCGGCGAGCATCATCGCGCCGATTCGGGAAAGGCGTCCGACGGCCGGCTCGAGCTTCGGCCCGGGCTCGAGGGCGGGATCGGCCGCGCCGGGGCCGCGCCGATCCGTTCTCTTCAGCAACTGGGCGATTCTTGCGAGCTGCGGCGACACGTACGCTTCCCCCCTACGGCACGAGATGGTGCTTCTTGACGCTTCGGAGCGCCTCGGCGATCTTTGTATGCTCGTCGACTTCGATCTGCCCCTCGTCCATGAGCACCTCGACGAACGCGCCCACGACGCGCGGATCGAACTGGCTTCCCGCGAAGCGGACGAGCTCGTCGACCGCCTCGCTCGCCGTCATGGTCTTGCGGAACGGCCGATCGCCCACCATCGCCGCGTACGCGTCGAGCACGGCGATGATCCGCGAGCCGACCGGGATCTGATCGCCGCGGAGCCCCATCGGATAACCGTTTCCGTCCATGCGCTCGTGGTGGAAGAGAATGCTCTGGCTCACGAGCTCGACGAATTCGAGCGGGCGCATGATGGCGGCGCTGCGCTGGGGATGCTTCTTGATCGCCTCCATCTCGTCGGGGGTGAGCTCGAGCGTCTTTTTGAGAATCGCGTCGCTGACGCAGGTCATCCCGACGTCGTGGACGCTCGAGACGTACTGGATCACCTGCACTTCCTTCTCGCTCAGCCTGAGCTTCCGCGCGACGCGCACCGCCCACTGGATAAGCATGCGGCCGATGCCGTTCGCGTCCTTCTCCTGCGCCTCGAGGATCGAGCGGAGCGACTGGATCGTCTCATGGAGGAACGCCTGCGAGTCCTCGGCGGTCCTGATCCGCTCGATCACCTTCGAGAACCGCTGGCTGAGCGATACCAAGAGGGCCAGGTCGTCGTGGTTGAACGGCCTGCCGGAGGTCTTGTTGTTCGCGTTGATGACGCCGATCACGGTCGAGCCGATCTTGACCGGAACGCTCACGAGCGACTTCGTCTCGTACTGGGGGTTGCTCGGCGAGCCCTTGAGCGGGCTCTCCTCGACGTTCTCGATGAGGAGCGGCTCCCCCGTCTCGGCGACCTTGCCGGCGATGCCGGTGCCGAGACGCGCCCGCGCGTTCGCCACGACCGCCTCGTCGAGACCGTAGGCGACCTTGATGAAGAGCTCCTTTTTCTCCTGATCGAGGAGCATGAGCGATACGATCTTCGCCGAGAGCATCTCGGCGATGACGGTAACGGCGAGCTGGAACATTTCCTGGATCTCCTCGCGCGCATCCATCGACTCGAACAGGTAGCCGAGGAGGTCGTTGAAATGGTGCTCCTTCGGGAGGGTGAACGAGAACGTGCTTCCCTCGCCGAGGCTGCTCGTGCAGGTGATGTAGCCGCCGTGCTGCTCGATGATGTTCTTGACGATGGCCAGGCCGAGCCCGACGCCTTCGCTCGTGCCGCGTCGCACCTGGTAGAACTGCTTGAATATGTTCTGCAGGTCCTCCTCGGGGATGCCGACCCCTTCGTCCGTCACGGTGATCTTGACGGCGACGGCGTCCTCGACCGCCTCGATGAAGATGCGGGAGTCGCTCGGGGAGAACTTGATCGCGTTCGAGATGAGATTGATGAACACCTGCTTCACGAGGTCCTCGTCCCCGTCGACGAGCGGCAGATCCGACGGGATCTTGGCGACGAGGCGGAGCCCCTTGTCGCGGAGGTACGGAAGGATGGCCGATTCGACTTCGGCGACGAGCGGCTCGAGGCGGAAGAGCTTCCGCTTGAGGGTGCGGTTGCCGAACTCGATCTTCGACACGTCGAGGACCTTGTTGACCATCCGGATGAGACGGTCGGTCTCGCTCGAGATGATCGCGAGGAACTCCTTCTTCTCGGCGAACTGCTCGTCGTCGATGTGGTCGGCGAGCGATTCGACGTACGCCTTGATCGACGTGAGCGGCGTTTTGAGCTCGTGCGATATCTGGGAGATGTAGCTCATCTTGAGCTTGTTCGCGCTCTTGAGCTCGTCGTTCTCGCGCTCGAGCCGGTCGACGCGGCCGCTCATGACCTCGTAGAGGCGGCTCTTCTCGATCGCCATCGCGACCTGTCCCGAGAGGATCGTCATGAGGCGCGCGTCCTCCGGGGTAAACGGCTCATACGCGCCGTCGCCGACCAGCAGGATGCCGAGGACGTCCTTGCCCGAGTAGATCGGGACGGCGAGGAACGAGATGAGATTCTTGCCCGCGACGAGCAGCGACTCGGCGGTGGCTCCGCAGGTGCGCGCGTCGTCGACGATGAAGCCGTCCTCGTGGACGAGCACCTCGGCGATGAGCGGGTCGCCGCCGAGGCTCGTGTTCGGCTCGAGCGACACGGCGCCCTTTTCGCCGAGCTCCACGTGCTGGACGACCTCGCGCTTCTGGTTGAGAAGCACGACCGTCACCCACGGGCGCCGCAGGAGCAGCGTGATCTCCTTGCACACCATCTTGAGGAGCGTATCGAGGCTGATGACCGAGTTGATCCCGAGGCTGATGTCGTAGAGCCGCGTGAGCTCGAGGATGCGCTTGCGCGAGCTCAGGAGCCGGTCCTCGGCGCGCCGCACGTACACCTTGAAATTCTCGTAGAAATTGCTGAACAGGTACGTCATGAGGCTCATGAAGCCGCCGAGAACGAGAATCGTGCCGATGAGGTAGTGACCGTTCGCCCGGAACCAGCCCTCGCCGGCGTAGCACGAGAAGTGCGGGATCACGCCTCGGATCTCGAGGAGCCCGATGATCGAGAGCGCCCCGACGGAGGCGCCCGTGACGGCGAAGCCCGCCGCGAGCGGCGGCAGGATGCGCCCGGCGAAGAAGAGCGGAATGACGACGAGGAAGAGGAACGGGCTTTCCACCGCGCCGGTCAAATAGATGAGGGCGATCGCGGTCGAGAGATCGATGAAGACGGTGACCCACTCCCAGACGGCGCGCCTGCGGAGCGTCCCGTTGGCGCCCACGAGGGAGCTCTGCTCGAGCCCGGCGACGATGAGGTTGAGAAAGGTGGCGCCGAGGAACACGGCGATGACGAGCCCCGTCCGGTAGACGAAGCCCGCGAGCTCCCGCGCGATGAACACGATGAAGAAGATCGAGATGATCTCGATCGCCCTGATCTGCTGAATGCTCAACGCCGACGGAAACCGATCCTCTGCCTTCTCCCACGTTCTCATAGTCGTCTCCTAACCGATCGTATCGGTCGTGTCGTTTTTCGCGTGTTGCACGGGGACCGCAATGGTCACCGTCGTCCCCTCGCCCGGCTTGCTCCGCACGTATAGCTCCCCCCGGACGATCGTGATGATGCTTTTGACGAGCGTCAGCCCGAGCCCGAGACCGCTCGCGTCGGCCCCGCTGCCGAGGCGCGTGAACGGCTTGAATATCTCCTCGATCTTGTCCGCCGGGATGCCCGCGCCGTGGTCCTCGACGCTCACGACGAGGAGCTCCTCGCTCGAGGAGCCGCGGCGCTCCTTCTTGAGGCATGCCCTAATCGCGATCCGGCCCGCCCCGGCGCCGTGCGTGACGGCATTCGAGACGAGATTCTCGATGGCCACCTCGAGGCAGCGGCGCCGCGCGCGGACGACGGGAATCTCTCCCTCGATCTCCGCGACGATGCCGCCCTCGTGCTCGGCGAAGCGCCCTTTTATTTTCTCGAGAAGGCTCCCGATCTCGACCGGTTCGAGCATCTGCGCCTCCTCGGAACCCTTCTCGAATCGGAGCATCTGGACGAACGAGCCGACGAGATCGTCGAGGTGTCCGACGGAGTCGCGTATCTTGGTGAAGTACACGCGCTCATCCTCGCCGACGGCCGGTCCGAGCTTCTCCTCGATGAGGTCGAGGTAGCCGCCGATCGCGGTGAGCGGGCGCGAGAACTCGTGCCCGACGATGAGGCGGGCGGAATCGAAAACGTTCCGGTACCGCGTCACGTCCCGCCTCAGGATCACGAGCTCCTCACCCGCGTCCCTGAAGAGACGATCGAGCCTCGCGTCATCCTCTATCCTGACCGCGTCAGCCACGAAATTCCTTTCACGGTGGGCCCGCGCCGCCGCGCCCTCGGGGGAGGACGCCGGCGCGTCAGGTCTTCACGTCCTTCGCGACTTCGCTCCCCTTGCGCCGCTCGCGGACGACGACGCTTCCGGCCATTCCCTTGCCGTAACGCTTGAGCTCGGTGGCGATGTCATTGACCTGCGCGTAGTGCTTGAGCTTTCCCTCCTCGTCCGAAACGAGGGCGATCGTGAGCGACATGATCGGCATCCGCTTGATCTCGCCGAGCCGGTTTCGGATCTCCATGTACCCGCGCCGAATGTCGTTCTCGTTGAGCAGGATGAGGGAGCCCTTGTCGAACTGGTCGATGATGTGCCGCCCGATGAACTCGGCCCGCGCCGGCGAGGTGATGACGACGAAGTCGTCGCCGCCGATGTGGCCGACGAAATCGGCTCCGCCGCCGAGCGAGTTGACCGCCTCGGTGACGATGTCGGCGAGGAAGAGAATCGCCTCGTCGCCCCGCTGGTAGCCGTAGTGATCGTTGTACGGCTTGAAATTATCTATATCGAGGTAGAGAAACGCGAACGGCTCCCTGTCCTCGATCCGTTGATTAATCTCCTTCTCGATGGCGCGGTTCCCCGGGAGGCCCGTGAGGGGGTTCGCCTCTTTCTGCTTCATGCTCCACTCGAGCACGTTGCGGACTCTCAGCAGCAGCTCCTCGTTCGAGTACGGCTTGATGAGGTAATCGTTCGCGCCGTCCTGGAGCCCCTTTATCTTGTCGGGCAGATCGCTCTTCGCCGTCAGCATGATGATCGGAATCTGCGCGGTCTGGAAGTTCTGGCGGATCCTGCGGCACGTCTCGAAGCCGTCGATCCGCGGCATCATGAGATCGAGGATGATGAGATCGGGCAATTCCCGCCGCACGAGCTCGAGCGCCACCTCGCCGTTCTCGGCGGTCACGACGCGGTAGTTGTGCTTCTCGAGCTGGAACTTGAGAATCCTCCGAATGTGGTCCTCGTCGTCGACGACGAGGACTTTGAAGCCTTGTTTGCTTGCGCTCTTTTCCATTTTGTAGGACCCCGACGCCTGAGCGTGACGTTTCACCCTGCACGGAGGCCGGTAACAATCGCAACTCATTGCGACGCAATTAATATGCCAGGGATGGACGGCGGTCGCGGCCGGGCGGCCGACCCACGCGCCGACTTTCTAATGTTTTATGAAATAATGACTTGCCGCATCGCCGCGCGGCTTCGGGGGGCGGCGAGTGCTCGTTGAATCTGCAATCCGTTTCGCAGAAAGAGACCGCGAGTCGGTCACTCGTCGGCTCAGGCCCAGCTCTTGATTTCGCCGCGCGGGAAGGTGTTGAGATCGAGACCGTCGCGGCGGCCCGCGGTGATGTGGTGGAAGGCCGCGCATGCGATCATCGCGGCGTTGTCGGTGCAGTACACGGGCTTCGGCCAGGAGACCGCGGCGCCCGACTCCGCGAGACCATCCCGCATCCGCTCGCGAAGCCGGCCGTTCGCGGCGACCCCGCCGGCGAGGTAGAGGCGGCGCACGCCCGTCTCCTTCACGGCGGCCAGCGATTTCTCGAGAAGGATGTCGACGATCGCCTCCTGCACGGAGGCGGCCACGTCGCTCACGAGCCGCGGCGAGAGCGCCCCGAGAGACTCGACCTTGAGGCGCACGGCGGTCTTCAAGCCCGAGAATGAGAAGTCGCATCCGCCGGAGCGCCGCAGCCCGCGAGGAAAATCGAAGGCCCGCGGATCCCCCGCGCGCGCCTCGCGCTCGATCGAGGGCCCTCCGGGGAACGGAAGGCCGAGCAGCTTTCCGACCTTGTCGAACGCCTCCCCCGCGGCGTCGTCGCGCGTGCTCCCGACGAGCCGGTAGCGCCCGACCCGCTCCATGAGAATGAGCTGGGTGTGCCCTCCCGACACGACGAGGACGATCGCGGGCAGCTCGAGCTCGGCTTCGAGGGCGTTCGCGAGAATATGCCCCTCGATGTGGTGGATGCCGGCGAGCGCGACGCCGCTTCCGTACGCGAGCGCCTTGGCGAAGGAGAGCCCGACGAGCAGCGAGCCCGTGAGGCCGGGTCCGTTCGTCACGCCGATGCCGGCGAGAGAGGCGAGCGCGACGCCCGCCTCGTCCATCACCGTCTCGTAGAGCGGGAGCAGCGTCCTCATGTGCGAGCGCGACGCGATCTCGGGCACGACGCCCCCGTAGCGCGCGTGATCGAGCTGCGCCGCCGTCCGGTGAAGGACGACCCCCCGTTCGATTGAGTAGAGTGCGCAGGAAGTGTCGTCGCAGGATGTCTCGATGCCAAGAAAAAGCTCTTCCACCGCGCTAGAGGACCTCTTCCCCGCTCTCCCCCGTCCTCACGCGGATGGCGTCATCGACCTCGGATATGAAGATCTTGCCGTCCCCGATCTGGCCCGTGCGGGCGGCGCTCACGATCGCCTTCACGATGCGCTCGACGTCCTCGTCCTTGGCCACCACCTCGACGCGGAGCTTGGGGAGAAAGTCGACCTTGTACTCGCTCCCGCGGTAGAGCTCCGTGTGGCCGCGCTGCCTCCCGAATCCCTTAACCTCGATGACGCTCATTCCCCCAACGCCGACCTCCATGAGGGCTTCCTTCACCTCGTCGAGCTTGAAGGGCTTGATATACGCTTCGACTTTCTTCATTCACGCTCCTCGATTCTCGATGCCGGAGCGACCGCACCGGAGGCCGCCTCGCCTACATTCCGCTGGCAACGGCGCCTGTTCGATGGTAATGTGTTGCGGAAACGTTCACTCGTCTGCAAGCGTACACAAAACGGGGCCGGCATTCCAGAAAAAGTTCATGGATGAGAACATCGAGAGGCTCGCCGAAACGCTCACGGGGAAGTGGAGCGAGAAAGCCGCCGAGGAGGCATTCGCGCAGCTCGGTTTCGCCGACCCCGCGAAGGCCGCGGACCTCTGGAGGCGCCTCCTGCCGGAAGAGGGGCCCGAGCTCTTCCCGCGGCGCCGCGCCGCCACGCTGCTCGCGGAGCTCGCCTCGTGCCCCGATCCCGACGTCGGGCTTCTCAACCTCGTTCGCTTCGTCGAAGCGACGATTGCGCCGCGGCAGTTCCTCCATTCGATGTTTCTCGAGGAGCCGATCTGCCGGCTCCTCGTCACGATCTTCTCGTGCAGCTACTATCTCACCGACATCCTCACGCGGAATCCCGGCTACCTTTCGTGGCTCGTCGAAGGGGACAACCTCTCCGCCGCGAAGCCGTACAGCGCGTTCCGGATCGATCTCTTCAATCAGATCGAGCCTTTCCGCGACAAGCGCCGGCGCATCAACAGCCTCAAGCGCTACCTCCGCCGGGAGACGCTCCGCATCGGCGCGCGCGACCTCATGGGGCTCGCGTCGGTCGAGGAGGTGACCGCCGAGCTGTCGTTTCTCGCCGACGCCATCGTCGCCGCGGTGTCCGAGATGGCGTTCGAGGAAATCGCCGAGCGCGAGGGGCTCGGCCCCACCGCGTGGAGCTTCGATCAGCCGGTGCCGTTCCATCGCTTCGCGATCATCTCGCTCGGCAAGCTCGGCGGCACCGAGCTCAACTATTCCTCCGACATCGACCTCCTCTACGCGTGCGAGGTGACCGAGGGAGCGCGGGAGATCCGGTTCTATACGACGCTCGCGCAGCGCATCACGGAGATTCTCTCGTCGCCGACCGAGGAAGGGACGCTCTACCGCGTCGATCTCCGCCTGCGGCCCGACGGCGACTCGGGCCCCCTCGTCGTGACGCTCGAGGAGCACACGAGCTACCTCCAGCGCCGCGCGAAGCCGTGGGAGAAACAGTCGCTCATAAAGGCGCGGCTCACCGCGGGAAACCGGCCGGTTGGAGACGCGTTCATCGGGAGCTGCGCCAAGGCGGTCTACGCGCCCGCCCCGGGCATCGACCCTCTCGACGAGATAGTGATGATGCGCGAGCGCTGGACGGCGCTCCTCTCGCAGCAGGAACGGGCCGCCAACATCAAGCTCATGTCGGGAGGCATTCGCGACATCGAGTTCATCGCGCAGGGGCTCCAGCTCGTCCACGGGAGAAACCGCCCCGAGATCCGCTCGCGCAACACCCTCGAGTCGCTCGAGCGCCTGTGCCACTACGGGCTCTTGAGCGGCGAGGCGAAGGAGACGCTCGAGCGGAGCTACCGGCTCTTCCGCACGGTCGAGCATCGCGTTCAGATGCTCGAGAACCTCCGCTCGCACACGCTCCCGACGCAGGAGGTCGATCTCATGAAAATGGGGGCGCGCGTCGCGCGGAGCGCCCTCCATGGGATCACGGCGGAGAATTTCAGGGCCGAGCTGAGCCGCGCGCTCCTCGAGGTGCAGCACCTCTTCGACGGCTTCTTCAAGGGACGCGATCCGGGAGATATTCCGCTCCTTCTCTCCCTTCCCGCGAACGACAGAGAGGTCGAGGCGATCCTCTCGCGGTATGGAATCGAGGAGGAGGAGCAGTAGCCCCGATCAACGGCAGTGTAGCCGTGGCTCGTTCCATATCTGCGGGCGCTCGTCTTGACCTGGCTTCCTGCGATGCTAACGTGTCGTGTCTTCGAGCACTGATTTGAGCC
>JBGPBA010000012.1:0-9540 GCA_041481005.1 Candidatus Krumholzibacteriia bacterium
CCTGCGTCGAGAGCGAACGTGTGAGCCTCTTGCATTCAGAATGGCTCACGAGCCCTGATGACGTGTGGTGTGGAATGAAGGGTCCCGAGGGGCTCTCTTCTCTGCAGCCCGGCCCGAGCGCGATTATGCAGAAAGCGACGAGGCATGTCCCCGCGAGAACTGTTATTCCACTTCGATAATTTCCCCGAGAGCTCGGCATTCGCGCGTTCCCCCGTCCGCTTCGTGACTAATACATATATACCCCGAATCCTCCGCGGAAGCAACGGGGTTAGAGCCCCCGCATCCATTCCCTGCGGAGGCGTTCGTCGGGATGGTCGAGGGCGCGGTCGATCTCGGCGAGGAGCTTGGCCTTATCGCCGAGAAGCGTGCCGGCGAGGGCGAGATAGTTCGAGGCGTGGTTGCTTCGAAAGATGCACTGATCGGTTTCGAGGTTCGAGACGAGCTCGCGCAGCTCGACGACGTCGTCAATGGGGGAGTTGAATTCGAAGTCGGGTCCCATGGCGGCCCGGTACTCCTCGGCGCAGGGGCCGAGCATGAGGGTGAGGGCCGAGAGAAATCGCGGCTGGATCCTGTTCACGAGCTCGGCCGTTTTGCGAGCGTGTCGAAGGCTTAAGCGTTTCCCGCCGAGGCCGAGGATCACCGTGACCGAGAGCTTGAAGCCCGCCTCCGCGGCGCGCCGGCATCCCTCGGCCATCTCATCCGGAGTGGCGTTTTTTTGTATCTTCACGAGGAGCTCGGGATCCCCCGTCTCGACGCCGTAGTAGAGGATGCGAAGCCCCTTCTCGTTGAGGAGTTTCATTTCGTCGACGCTCTTCTTGAGGAGATTTTGAGGGGTCGCGTACGCCGTGACGCGCTGGAGCCGAGGGAACGAACGGTAGAGGTGCTCGAGGATGCGCTCGAGAGATTTCGTCGGCAGAACGAAGGCGTCCCCGTCGGCGAGAAAGACCCTCCGCACGTCGGGCGCGAGCGCGGCCGCCTCGTCGATCTCCGCCTTCACCTGCTCCCACGGTTTCACGCGGAATTTCTTGCCGCGATACATGTAGCAGAAGAGGCAGGTGTTGTTCGAGCACCCCTCGGTGACCTGAAAGATGAGGGATGCCGCCTCGCTCGGAGGTCTATAAACCGGTTCGACGTATCGCATGACAACGAGCTTTTTCCGCGCCGCCGCCGCGCGAAGCGCCTCTGAGCGCTCCGCGCCGCTTCACGCGGCGCGCTCCTTCTTGATCGAGAAGACGTACATCGCCACGCAGAGCGCGACGAAGAACACGAGCCCGATGAGGTTCCCCGCGGGCCCCGTGTTGTTGAAATCGTGCAGGATCGTCCGCCCCGACTGGGCCTCGATCCATTTAATGAGCGAGCCGATGACGCCGACGAGCGCCCCGCCCGCGATGAGCCCGCTCGCGATGAGGGTGCCTCGATCCTGCTGGCTCTCGCCGCTCGCGTGCGTCTTTCTCTGGACGAACCAGGCGACCACGGCACCGGCGAGGATCGGGGCGTTGAGCTCGAGCGGGATGTACATGCCCAGCGCGAAGGCGAGCCCCGAGATGCCGAGCGACTCGACGATAATGGCGATCACCCCGCCCATCGCGTAGAGGAACCACGGCGCCTCGGCCGATTCCATGAGGCTCTTGATCACCGCGGCCATGGCGTTCGGCTGGGGGGCGGGCAGCGGCGCCGGGTGGCCCGGGCCCGGCGCGAAGCCGTAGACCTTGTTGAGGAGCATAATCACGAGCGCCACGACGATGGCGGCCAGCGCCGAGCCGGCGATGTTGGCGATCTGAATCTTTCGCGGCGTCGCTCCGAGCCAGTAGCCGATCTTGAACTCGGTGACCAGCGTCGCGGTCGTTGAGAGCGCCGTGCAGACGACCCCTCCGATGAGGAGTGCGGCGAGCATTCCCTGGGGCCCCTTGAGCCCCGCCCGCACCATGATGATCGAGGCGACGACGAGCGTCATGAGCGTCATCCCGGAGATCGGGGTGACGCCGATCATCGCGACGGCCCGCGCCGAGACGCTCGCGAAAAGGAATGAGATGATGACCGTCACGGCGAGCGCGACGAAGCTGAGCGAATTCGCGTTCGGGATCCCCCGGAGCACCGAGAAGCGGAAATAGACCCAGAGAAGCGCGATCGTGACAACGAAAAGTACGGCGACGACCGGCATCGGGATGTCGCGGTCGGTCCGCTTCGTGGAGGTTTCGCCCGCGTGCGCCTTCCGGGAGGCGGCGAGCTCCTTCATGCCGCTTCGCATCGCCTGAACGATGACGGGGCTCAGCTTGAGAATGCCGATGAGCCCCGCGACGAAGATGGCGCCGATCCCGATGTAGCGGGCGGTCACATAGAAGATGTCCTCGGCGCTCGCCGAGGCCGCTGCTCCCGCAGCCGCGGCCCCTTGCGCCGCCGCTGCTCCCGCGCCCGCCAAGCCCGCGCCCCCCTGTCCCCAGTGCGCGAAGAGCGGCACGAGGACGAACCACGAGAGCATCGAGCCCGCGAAGATGATCGCGGCGTAGCGGATGCCGATGATGTATCCGAGGCCCGCGATCGCCGCGCTCGTATTCATGCTGAAGACGAGCTTGATCTTGTTCGTGAGGGCGTCGAGCGGGGCGATGAGAGCGGTCGTGAAGCTCTCACGCCAGAGGTGAAGCGAGATGACGAGAAAGTCGAAAGCGCCTCCCGCGATCATCGCGATCGCGAGGAGCCGGCCTTGCGACCCTCCCTTCTCGCCCGCGACGAGGATCTCGGTCGTCGCGGTGCCCTCGGGGAAGGGGAGCTTCCCGTGCATGTCCTCGACGAAGTGGCGGCGGAAGGGAATGAGGAACAGCACGCCGAGCACCGCGCCGAAGAACGCGACGAAGAAGAGCTGGAAGAGGCTCGAGAGATAATCGATGCCGAGGATGAAGAGCGCCGGGAGCGTGAATACGGCGCCTCCGACGATGATGCCCGAGGTGGCGCCGAAGGCCATCACGTTGACGTTTTCGAGGATCGTGCTCCGGCGCCGGAGCATCGCGGAAGCGCCGACCGCGAGGATGGCGACCGGTATCGCCGTTTCGATCCCCTGCCCGAGCTTGAGCGCGATGTACGCGGCCGACATCGAGAAGATAATGTTGAGGACGATGCCGATCGCGAACGATCGTGCCGTCGCCTCGCGTATCTTCTCTGCGGCGGGGATGATGGGGGCGTACGTCTCGCCGGGCGCGAGCTCGCGGAAGGCATTCTCGGGCAGATTGATCTCTTTCTTCATCTCCATCGGTTTTCTCTCGGTTGCGCGCCCCCGGGGGGGGCGGCGCCCGCTATGTCCCGTGCCGCCGGGACCGCGCCGTGCGCCCCGGTCCGGTCCTTACTTCTTCGGGAAGGGCGGCGGCGTGAGACTCGGCGGCGGGGACTCTTTCAGCCTCTGCATGATGATCTCGATCGCCTTCTCGAGCTGCGGGTCCTTGCCCTTGACGATGGCCGCCGGATCGTTGTCGACGACGACGTCGGGGACCGCGCCTACGTTCTCGACGACCCACTGCTTCTTCAGATTCGCGAAGCCGACGTTCGACTGCGTCACCATCCCGCCGTCGGTGAGCGGGATCATGTTGGTGATTCCGATGAGCCCGCCCCACGTCCGCGTCCCGACGACCGTCCCGAGGCCGAGATCCTTGAAGTGCTGGGTGAACACCTCGCCGTCGCTCCCCGTGCCCTCATTGCAGAGGACGACGATCGGTCCGGCGTGCACGGCGGCCGGGTAGCGCATCGGCTCGAAGTCGCGCGTGACGGTGTAGTACATGAGCTTGCGCTCGAGCTTGTCGATGATGAACCATGAGACGAAGCCGCCGCCGTTGTCGCGCACGTCGATGATGAGACCGTCGCGGTATCGCTCCGCGCGAAACGCCTGCTCGAACTGCCGGATCCCGAGCTCGTCCATGTCCGAGAGGTGCATGTAGCCGACGCGTCCGCCCGTTGCGTCCCGCACGAGTCGATAGTTCTTCTCGACCCACTCGTGGTACCGAATCGAGGCGTCGCTGTAGAGGGGCTTCACGCGGTACGTGCGCGCGTCCTTCTTCTCGGGGGTCGAGCTCACCTCGAGGGTGATCTCCTCGCCCGCCTTGTTCTCGAGATACTTGAGGTAATTCTCGTCGGATTTCACGTCCTGGCCGTCGATCGCGATGAGGTAGTCCCCGACCTTCACCTTAACGTTTGGGGCCTGGAGCGGATTCGCGTATTCGTTGTCCCAATTCGCGCCTTCGATGATATGGGTGAAGCGGTAGCGGCCCGCCCTCGCGTCCGGCTCGAGGTCGGCCCCGAGGAGCCCCACGTTCACGTGCGAGTAGAATGTCCGCGGGGGGCCGCCCCGGTCGATGATGTACTCGTGCGAGGCGGCGAGCTCCCCGATCACCTGACCGATGATGTAGTTCATATCGCCGCGCGTCGAGACGAAGGGGATGAGCTCCTCGTACTTCTTGTAGACGGCGTTCCAATCCCTTCCGTGCATCCCGGGATCGTAAAAGAAATCGCGCACCTGGCGCCATACGTCGCGGAAGATCTGGGGATACTCCTGGAAAACGTCGACCCGCTGATCGAGCCCTCCCCATCGGAGGTCCCCCTCGCCGACGACGGAGAGCTCCTCGGTTTTCGTGACGCCCGCGCTCATGCCGCTCAGGTAGGCGACCTTCGCGCCGTCCCCCGAGAGCGCGTAATAGCCGATCCCCGGGATAACGATCTTGTCGGTCTTCTCCTTCATGTCGAAGTTGTGGAGGTCGTAGTACGAAACAGCCTTCGGGTTGAAGAACTCCTCGAGCCCCGGGAAGCCGAAGCCTTTGCGGGAAAGGTACGTGAGGTGCTCCTTATATGCGGAGAGCATCCGGTAGGTGCCCGGCGCCACGGGCACCTCGAAAATCCGATCGGCGATGCCGTCGAAGTCGATCGTGAGCGGCTTGCCTTCCTCGACTTTCGTCGTATCTTTTTCCGAGGTTTCCTCGTCCCCCTTCTTCTCGAAGGGCGGCTTCTGCCCGGCGCGGAGCTGCGCGAGCATCACGCGCGACTGGTCGAGGTTGATGTTGTTGTCCATGAACCAGTCGAGCGCCGGCGTGAAGTTTCTGAGCGAGAGGAAATAGAGGTAGCGCCCTTCGGGGTCGAAGCAGGGGCTGTAGCTATCGTAGCGATCGTCGGTGATCCGAAAGAGCTTCTTCTGGTCGAGGCTGTAGAGGTAGATCGAGCTGTTGAGGTTCTCGTTGGCCTTCGAAAAGGCGATCCACCGGCTGTCGGGCGCCCAGGTGTAGTCGCTCACCTCCCACGAGATCTCGTTGTCCTTCTGGTAGAGGCACCGGTCGATGCGCTGGACCTTCTTCGATTCGACGTCGGCGACGTACGTCGCGTAGTCCTTGTCGCCGAAGAGGAGCCGCTTCCCGTTGGGCGACCAGTCGCAGTGGTAATAGTACGTCTTGCTGTCCCGCGTGATCTGCGTCCATTCGGCGCCGGGCTTCGTCGGGGCGATGTAGAGCTCGTACTCTCCCGTCTTGTCGGAGAAGAAGGCGACCGTGTCGGTTTTCGGAGAAAGCGCCGGGTAGAGCTCGCGCGCGCCCATCGTGCGGGTCAGGTTGGCCGCGTCGTCTTTCTCCGTGTCGAGGAGGTACACGTCGCCGCGGGCCTGCACGACGCACTTTTTCCCGTCGGCGTTGAGCCTGATCTCCTGGAGGTAGCCGCCGGGGCTCACGAACATGTCACGCATCCGCCAGCGGTCGGTTGGAATCTCGATCGAGAGGCGCTCGTCCTTTCCGCTCTTCGTGTCGAACACCCAGAGGTATCCACTGCACCCATAGACGATCCGGTCGCCGCCGAGCGCGGGAAACTCGACGTCCCAGTCCTTGTGGAACGTGCAGCGCTTTGTCGCGCCGCTCGAGAGGTCGTACGCGTAGAGGTTCATCCGGCCGTCCTCGCGGTCCGAATTGAAATAGATCGTCTCGCCGTGCCACATGGGAGCGTTGTCGTAGCCCGGCCAATCGGTGATCCTCTTGAGCTCGCCCCCCTCGGCCGGCGCGATGAAGACGTCCTGCTGGGCGCCCCCCTTGTATCCCTTCCAATTCATCAGGTCCGAGTTCCAGCGGTTGAGCGCCACGCGCTTCCCGTCGGGTGAGAAGGATGCGTACGCGACCTCGGCGAGCGGGTATTTTCTCTCGGAGCCGCCCTTGAAATCGACCGCGAAGAGCTCGGGGTACAGCCCCCGCATGGACACGAAGAGGACCGATCTTCCGTTCGGGGTCCAGCCGATCACCCGATTGAAGGAGGGATGGTAGGTGAGACGGACCGGCTCGCCTCCGGTCGAGGGGATGACGTAGACGTCGTTGCCGCCGTCGTAGCTCCCGGTGAAAGCGATCCACTTCCCGTCGGGAGAGAATGACGCGAATATCTCGAGGCCCGGATGTGACGTGATCCTCGTCGCCGACCCGCCGCTGAGCGGGGCCGTCCACAGGTCGTCCTCGTACGTGAACACGACCTTGTCCCCGCCGATGCCGGGGTTACGCATGAGGCGGCCTTCGATGCCATGCGCCGTCCGCGGAACGAGGCCGAAAGCGACGAGCACGGCGAGCGCGAATGCGAGGTGTCTCATCGAGATTCCTTTCTTCTCGGGACTGTACCCGGATGGCCAATGGGGGATATAGTATTGGAGCACGAACGGCAATTCAAGTTGAAACCCGGCCGCCGGTTGCGATACAGTTTTCAGGGTTTATAACAATGGGATGGTGAGCATGGAAAAGAAGAAACGAACCGCTATCATTGCACTATGCGTCATCGCGGCGATCATCATCGCCGCCGTCGTCACGGTCCGGCTGCTTCTCACCCGCGAACGGCTCCTCGCGATCGTTCTTCCGAAGGTCGAAAAGACCGTCGACGCTAAGGTGACGATCGGGGACATCGGCATCCGGTTCCCCTTCGGTTTCGGCGTCGACATCACCGATCTCTCGTTCGAGAAGACGCTGCCCGACTCGAGCTCCATCTCCTTCGCCTCGGCCAAGGTTACCGTGCGGGCGTCCCTCATGTCGCTCATCAGGCGCGCGCCCGAGATCACCGCGGCGGACGTCCGCAGGGGAAGCGTCGACATGCGCAGCCCGAAGAAGGGGATCGATCTCAAGCTCCGCGGCCTCCAGGCGCACTTCTCCATGAAGCCGGCGGCCGCGGAGTTCGCGATGAAGGCGAAAGCGTCCATCGACTCGGTGCTCGTGGCCCCCGTCGGGGGCCCGCCCGCCGTCGCGCTCGGCGAGATCACCTTCGACGGCGACATGACGAGCGACCGCGAGTTCACGAAGCTCCGCATCAACGCATCGAAGGTGGGTTGGGAGAAGCTCGTCGAGGCGACTATCAAGGGGGAGGTTACCGACCTCAAAACGAATCCCCGCGTGTCTCTCACGATCGACTCGGCCGAGAGGCCGATCGCGCCCATCATCGAGAAGGCCCGCGCGTTCAAGCTCGAGGCGCTCGCGCCGGCGAAGCATGAGGCGGCGCCGACCCCGAAGGCGCCCCTCGAGATCTCGCGCGGCACGGTTGGCTTCCACACGAGCATCGAAGGGCTCGTGAAGGAGCCGCCCTCGATCAATCTCTCGTTCGAGGTCTCCATCAAGGATCTGGCGCTCAAGGCGGGCGAGCTCGGCTCGGTGGGGAAGCTCGACGCCGATGTCAAGGGACAGGGTGGGCTCCTCGCCTGGACCGGCCTCTTCCCGAGCCCGACCAAGCCGATGACCCCCGCCGAGATCACCGCCGCGTGGAAGGCGGTGAAGCTCGAGGGCCGGGTAAATCTTTCCGACGCGAGCTTCGTCGCGCAGCCGCCGGCCGCTCAGCCCGGGGCCGGGCAGCCCGATCCGCCGCCGCCGCTGCTTCGCGTCTCCGCGGTCAATGCGGTCGCCGAGATCGCGAACGGCGACGTGAAGAACGTCTCGGGGGAATTTCGCATCGGCTCGAGCCCTTATACGTTCACCGCCTCGCTCATCAACATCATGCCCGCCTCGGCCGAGCTCGCCTCGATCGCGCAGGCGCTCGCGAAAAAGAGCCCCGCGGAGCCCGTGTCGGACCTCGGGCCATTCCTCGACAAGATGGTGAACGTTCCGACGGTGACGATCGAGCTGAAGGGCCGCTCGCTCGATGCGAGGCCCTATGAAAAGCCCCTCTTCCCGAAGAAGGAAGGCGAGGCGTCCCCGGCCACCGCGGCGCCCGCCGCGGCCCAGCCGCCCGCGGGCGGCCCCGGCGCCATTCTCTTCCTCAAGAACACGACATTCTCGGCCGCGCTCGACTCCATCATCACCCGGGAGGCGGTCATCACCCGTCTCGAGGCGCGCGGAACGGCGCGCGACGGGAGGATCAAGGTCGACCCGATCACATTCACGTACGCAGGCGGCATGGGGAAGGCGGTCGTCACCTCGGACGTTCGCAAGCCCGAGCGCATCGAGACGAAGATCGATTTCGGCGTGGACAGCGTTCAGGCGGGCCAGGCGATCTCGGGCGTTTCATCGGCCGGGAGCTTCGTTGAGGGCCGCTTCAGCGTGAAGTCGAACGCCCAGCTCGTGTCGGGGCCGAACGTGAATCCGCTTCTCGCCCTCAGCGCGGCGGGATCGGCGCTGTCGACCAAGGGAACGCTCACCCTCAAGAGCTTTCTCGCCCCCCTGGCCAACATCCAGGGGCTCGATATCACGCCGTTCGACACGTTCGACTACAAGGGATGGACCGGAACCTTCACCGTCAAGAACGGTCGATTCATGACCGACGACTGGAAGATCAACTCCTCGCGCGGCGCCTGGGACATCAAGGGTTCCTTCGGCTTCGACGGAACGCTCGACTACGCGGTGCGGGTCGTGATCCCGCCCGCCGTCCAGGCGCAGATGAAGAGTCTCGACAACTACAAGCAGGCGTTCGACCTCATGCGGGACGCCAATGGGAATCTGACGATCGACATCCACATCGGCGGCACCACGAAGCACCCGTCAGCCACATTCGACCTGACGAAGGCGAGGGCCAAGATGCAGCAGAAGGTCATGGAGGGCTTGAGAAACAAGGCGAGCGATTATCTCAAGGGGAAATGAAACGCCCGAGCGGGCCGGCTCGACCGCGCCGGGCCGCAGCGCGCCGTGAAATGAAAAGCCCCTCGGGAGGTGCGCCGACTGCGCACGCTCCCGGGGGGCGAATTCTTTCTCAGACCGGTGAACTACCTCGTCTTAGTAGTTGATCGAGGCTTCCCGTCCGGCCATGTTGACGATCGGGTAACCCTGGTCGCACGTGGCGACGCCGAGCGTCCCGACACCTACCTGTCCGTTGTGGTTCGCGTCGAACTTGAACGACAGGTTGTTCAGGTCTTCCATCAGCAGGAGCTGGAACGAACCGACGAAGATCGGGTCGGGGCCGTATAGCGGCGCCTGCCCGAAAGCGATGGCGATACCCGGATCAAAGGGGTCGCCGAGCGAAAGGTACTGCGAGGGCAGCGTGAAGTTGAGTATCGCGTACTTCGTGCGATCGACGTCGGCGCCGTTCGCGTCCGTCATGCGAATCTGGAACTCGGTCGCCACCGCGCACGACGCG
>JBGPBA010000013.1:0-9515 GCA_041481005.1 Candidatus Krumholzibacteriia bacterium
TCCCGCCTCCCGCACCGCAGCAGAAGCTCGATTTTCCGCGGCGCTTGAATTCGGCGACGTGCTTCGTCGCGCGGGCCAGGAGTTCCCGGGGCTCGCGCATGAGGCCGTTGTAGCGACCGAGGTAGCACGAATCGTGATATGCGCCGCGCAGCGCGCTGAGCCTGCGGACCTTGAGCCTTCGCTGCAAAACGAGATCGAGGAGGAATTCCGAGTGGTGCATGACGGGCATGCTGAGACCGAACTGCGGATACTCGACACGGAACGTGTTGAGCCCGTGCGGGCAGGCAGTGACTATTCTCTTGAACGTGTATTTCTTGAGTGTCTCGATGTTCGCCTGAATGAGGGTCTGGGCGAGATACTCGTTCCCCATTCTGCGCGCCGTTTCTCCGCAGCACATCTCCTCGGTCCCGAGGATCGCGAAATCGACACCAGCCTTCCGCATGAGCGCGACCATCGCCCGCGAGACCTTCTGCCCGCGCTGGTCGAATGATCCCGAGCAGCCGACCCAGAAGAGGACGTCGAACTCCTTCTTCTCGGAGGCGAGAGGCACCGAGAGACCCAACGCCCAATCGGCCCTCGTCGAGGAACCGATCGCCCACGGGTTGTAATTGACCTCCATGTTCCTGAAGACCGGCTGCAGCTCCGCGGGGAACTTGCTCTCCGTGAGAACGAGGTGGCGGCGCATGTCGACGATCTTCTGCACGTGCTCGATGAAGGGCGGGCACTCCTGCATGCAGGCGCCGCACGTCGTGCAGGCCCAGATCTCGTCCTCGGCGACGTTTTCAGGGACGATCGGCGTCTTCCGAAGCGCCTCAGCGGGCTTTCCGAGAAGCTTCCCCTTGTCGCGCATGAGCTGCGCGCGCATGCGGTGGATGACCCGGAAGGGGCTCAGCGGTTTGCCCGTCACGTACGCGGGGCAGGCGATCTGGCAGCGCCCGCACTCCGTGCACGCATACAGGTCGAGGATCTGCTTCCACGTGAGGTCGGTGAGCTCCGAGGCGCCGAACTTCTCGGCCGATTCGTCCTCGAGATTCATTCGGCTGAGGCTCCCCATGGCCCCGAGATTCTTGAAGAGGACGTTCGGGATGGCGCCAATGATGTGAACGTGCTTCGAGAAAGGGATGTAGAGGAGAAAAAGGAAAATGATGAGGCTGTGCCCCCACGAGAACACCGTGTTCGAGAGCGGCAGGTTGATGCCCATGCGGGCGATCACCCCGGCGGCGAGGGACGAAACGGGGGCCGCGGCCCGGGACATGCGGGTGGGATCCATGAGGATCGCCGTTCCCCTGATGCCGTACATGAGACAGATGAGAACGAAAATGAGCATGAGGATGAACGCCGCCTGCGGGGGGGCCTTCGGGTCGTCGATCTTCAGGCGCTCGGGCCTGAGGATGAAGCGCCGCACCGCGGCCACGATGATCGCGCCGATGACGAGAACCCCGAACACGTCCTGGAGAAATATGAGGACCGATCCCGCGCCGTGCCCGACGATCCGCTCGAGCCGAAAGCCCGGGATCATCGTCTGGAGCATGTGGTCGAGCGTGCCGATGCTGATGAAGATGAATCCCCAGAAGATGATGAAATGCCCGAGCCCGGCCGGCTGCGCCAGAACGCGCGCCTGGGCTCCGACGTAGACGACGACCGCCTTGATCCGCTCTCCCCACCGGTCGAAACGGTTTTCGGGGCCGCCCATCCGCATGATCCGGTAGAGAATTCTCACGAGAAGGCCGAACGTCCCGAAGGCGGCGACGAAGAGGACGAGCAGAATGACGCCCTGGATCGTCATAGCACCTTCTTCAGCTCCTCGGTCAGGAGCGGCACGACCTCGAAGAGGTCGCCGACGATCCCATACGTCGCCCGCTCGAAGATCGGCGCGTTCGGGTCCTTGTTGATGGCGACGATCACCTTCGAGGTGCGCATCCCGGCGAGGTGCTGAATGGCGCCCGAGATCCCGCACGCGACGTAGAGCTTCGGATTGACGATCTTCCCCGTCTGCCCGACCTGGATCGGGTGAGGCGCGAATCCGGAATCGACCGCGGCGCGGGAAGCGCCGACGGCGCCGCCGAGGAGGTCGGCGAGCTCCTCGAGCATCTTGAAGTTGGCTTTGTCCTTCATCGCGCGGCCGCCCGACACGATGACGTCGGCCTCGGTCACGTCGGGGCGCCCTCCCTCGAGCGGGATGATGCCCGCGACGAGGGCGCGCACCATCTCGCGGGTGACGCCGGACGAGTGGGCGACCACCGGCGTGCTGCCGCCGGTCGCCACGGCCGGCGGCATGTTGTTCGGACGCACCGTGATGACGTTCGGACGCTCGCCCGCGCGGACGAGCTCGACGTAGACCTTGCCCGAGTACACGGGACGCCTCGCGACGCACTGCCCCCCGTCGACCCGCACGTCGACGCAGTCGCTGAACATGACGCCGTCGATCCGCGCAGCGACGCGCGGCCCGAGGTCGCGCCCCATCGCGGTCGCGCCGAGGAGCACGTAGGAGGGCTTGTCGCGCGTGACGACGTCCGCGAGGACCTTCGCGTAGCCCTCGGTCGAATACGAGTGAAGCGGCTCGTCATCGGCGACCGTGATCTTCCGCAGGCCGAAGTTTCTCACGCCCTCGGCGGCCGCCCCGGCCCCCGCGCCGATAACGAGGGCGTCGACGGAGCCGCCGCCCGCCCCGGCGAGAAGCCGCGCCGCCCCGATGAGCTCCTTCGTCATTTTCTTGAGCACCCCGCCCCTCACCTCTCCGAAAACCAGGATGTCATTCGCCATTGCCGGACCCTCCACGGACCTTTGGTATTAGATGACCTTCGCTTCTTCGCGCAGGAGGCGCACGAGCTCTTTCGCCGCGTCGCGCGGCTCGTCGGCCTGGACCATCTTGACGCCGCCGCTCTTCGGGAGCGGGAACCAGCGCGTGATTCGGCTCCGGGCCTCGCCCGGGACGCCCGGGAACCCGAGGTCGGCGAGCGTTTTTCGCCTGATCTCCTTTTTCTTCGCCTTCATGATGCCGGGGAGGGAGGCGTAGCGCGGCTCGTTGAGCCCCTTCTCGCACGAGATCACCGCGGGCAGGCTCGTTTCGACGCGCTCGTCCCCGCCCTCGATGCGGCGCCGGATGGTCGCCCGCGCGCGGTCGGCGGCGATCTCGAATGCGACCGCCACGTTCACCTGCGGAACGTCGAGCATCTCGGCCATGATCGAGTGCACTTGCGCCATGTCGTCGTCGATCGCCTGCTTGCCGCAGAAGATAATGTCAAAACCTTCGTCCTTGGCAACCTTGGCGAGCACGGCCGCCGACACGAACGCATCGGGCTTCGCGAGCGCCGCGTCGCAGACGTGCACCGCGTCGTCCGCCCCCATGGCGAGGGCCGTCCGTATGAGCTCGGTCGATTCCTCGGGCCCCATGCAGACGACCGTCACTTTTCCGTCGCCGCCCGTTTTCTCCTTGAGCCGGAGCGCCTCCTCGACCGCGTACTCGTCATAGGGATTGATGACGAACTTGATCCCGTCCTCCTTGATGCCGGTGCCCTCCGGGTTGATGAGAATCTTCGCCTCGGTGTCGGGCACCCGTTTGAGCAACGCGATGATCTTCAACTGCTTCTCCTTTCGGGAACCGGAATCAGTCCGGGACCGTCCTCTCGAACTCGTCGAGCGCCTGGCGGGCGATGACGAGACGCTGTATCTCGGATGTCCCTTCGTACAGCTCGGTGACGCGGGCGTCCCGGTAGAGACGCTCGACGAGAAATTCCGACGTATAGCCGACGCCGCCGTGGATCTGGAGCGAATCGTACACGGCGCGGTTGGCCGTCTGGCTCGCGAAGAGCTTCGCCATGGCGGCCTCTTTCGTGTACGGCTCGCCGGCGTCGCGGAGCTTCGCCGCCCGATAGATCAGCAGCCGCGCCGCCTCGATGGCGGTCGCCATGTCGGCGATTTTCCACCGCGTCCCCTGGAAATCGATGATCCGCGTGGAGAACTGCTTGCGCTCGCGGGCGAACCGCATCGCTTCGTCGAACGCCGCCTGCGCGATGCCGACCGACTGCGCGGCGATGCCGATTCTGCCGCCGTCGAGGCCGGCGAGCGCGATCCTCATTCCCATGCCCTCGGTGGCGAGAATGTTGCCGGCGGGCACGCGACAGTCCTCGAAGACGAGCTCGACCGTCGTCGAGGCCTTGAGCCCCATCTTCTTCTCGACCTTGCCGATCGAGAATCCCTTGAACCCGGGCTCGACGACGAACGCGCTGATGCCGCGCGTGCGCTCCTTCGGATCGGTCCGGGCGAACACGATGATCGCGCCGGCCTTGTCCCCGGTCGATATGAAGATCTTCGTTCCGTTGAGAATGTACTCATCACCCTTGCGTACGGCGGAGGTCCGCATCGCGGCGACGTCGCTCCCCGCCTCGGACTCGGTGATGGCGTAGGCGCCCAGGATCTCGGCTGAGGCGAGACGCGGCAGATAGCGCGCGCGGAGCTCTTCGCTCCCGTACGTGAGGATCACCCAGTTCGTGAGCGAGTTGTGCACCGACATGGTCACCGCCGTCGAGGCGCAGACCGCCGCGATCTCCTCGAGGGCGAGGACGAGACAGAAGCTGCCGAGGTGGACGCCGCCGTACTCCTCGGGGAGCGTAATCCCCATGAACCCGAGATCCCCGAGCTTGCGGTAGATCTCGGCGGGGAAGCGACCGCTCTCGTTCGTCTCGACCGCCACCGGCGCGAGATCCTTCCGCGCGAAATCGCGCGCCGTCTTCTGGATCATTCGCTCTTCTTCGCTGAGTGGATATCTCATCGCAATTCCTTCGAGACGGCCCCGCGGAGCGCCGCCGGCCGCACGATCGACAAAATCCGCTTTGCTCCAAAAATTACGGTAAAGGGAGAATATAGTATGCGCGGCGGAGGTGTCAATGCCCTTTGCCCGCGGCTTCGCCCGCCTCTCGTCGAAGCCCCGCGCACCGCGGGGACACGCTCCAAACGCGCCTGCGCATACACGGCGCACGCGGCACGTCACGGCGCCCGAAGAGCGGCCGGTCGTCAAGAATGGCTTGCGGGCGCGGCCGATTGGCTTTAGAATAACGGTTTACACATCGGCCGGCGACGGGAGGACCATGAAACGGAAGGTCGAACCGACGAAACGGCGTGCGCCCGCCTCAAAGAGAGCGCGCGGCTCGAAGCGGGCGCCGCGAGACGACGGCTCGAAGTGCGCAAAATGCGTCCCGGCCAAGTGCTGCATGTACTTCTCCATCGAGGTCGACAAACCCGAGACGGAACGCGACTTCGACGATTTCCTCTGGATGATCGCGCACCGGGACGTCGAGTTCTACACGAAGCGCAGGAAATGGTACCTGATGATAAAAACCCCGTGCCGGTTCTATGATCCGGCACGGGGCTGCATTATCTATCCCGCTCGCCCCCGCATCTGCCGCCTGCACCACTCCGACGAATGCGAGTTCGACGAGGCGTACGATTTCGATCTCCACTTCCACTCGTACGAGGAGCTCGAGCGGTACGTGGGAAAGCGGTTCCACGCCTAGGAGCCGCTTCCGTCCGTCCATCGATCTCTACCGCAAGAGCACCATCTTCTTCGTGGCCGCGAAACCGCCCGTGCTCATGCGGACGAAGTACATCCCGCTCGCGACCGTCTCTCCGCGTGCGTTGCGGCCGTCCCAGAGGATCTCATGCCTGCCGCCGGCCACCGGTCCGCTCGCGAGCATCTTGACGAGCGCGCCGCTCACGTCGTAGACCGCCACCAAGACGTTCTGCCGCGTATCGGCGCCGCCCGGCACGGTGAAGGGTATCGAGGTCGACGGGTTGAACGGATTCGGGTGGTTCTGGTAGAGATTGGCGCTGCGCACCGGCACCATGATCTCCTGCGTCGTCAGTGAGAGACCGGGCTCGCCGTCCGCTTCGAGCTTGTAGCGGTATGCGATCCCGTCCTCGGCCGTCCGGTCGAGCCAGTTGACGACGTTTGCCGAGTTCGCGCGCAGCCGCGCCGCGATCAGCTGGAACGACCCCGCGCCTTCACGGCGATAAAGGTTCCACGACATCGGCTCGGGCACCACCGTCCAATCGAGCTCCAGCGCGCCCTCGACGAGCCGGTACATGCATGCGAGCTGACCGGCGTCGGTGACCGGAACGAAATCCTTGAGACCGTTGTTATAGACGTTCGCGTGGAATCCGTTCCAGGCGATGGCCCCGTGGTACACGGTGGCGGCCAGATCCCAGACGTAGACGTTCTGATCCCAGCACGACGTCGCGAGCTCGAGATTGCCGTCGAGATCGAGATCGGAGAGCATCGGCGTGCCGCGCAGATAGCTCGAGAGCTGGATCGGGAACCCGGCGACGCCCTGGCCGTTCGCGGTCCACGCGTTGAGCCTGCCTTCCTCGCATCCGAGAACGATCTCGAGGTTGCCGTCGCCGTTGATGTCCCCGACGATCGGAGACGACTCGGTCGTTCCGGTCGTCGCATACGGCTGCGGCCATCCGGGAAAAGCGGCGCCGGTGTACCTGAAGACGTAGCAGTTCTTGTCCTCGCCGGCGATCACGATCTCGAGCTTCCCGTCCTTGTCGAGGTCCGCGAGCGCGGCAGAGGGCGTCATCGTGGTCGAGTTCGAGTACACCCATACCGGCCAGCCCGGCTCCCAGCTCCCGTCGCGCCTCAGGCAGTACACTCGGCCAAAGCTGCTCGGCTCCACGATTTCCAGATGGCCGTCCCCGTCGATATCTCCCACGGCCGGGCTCGCGTAGAAGTTCGACCCCGCGTCGAGCACCTTGATCGGCCACCCCGGCACCCGGCTTCCGTTTCCATTGAGACAGTAAATGCTGTCATTCGGCGAGCACACGATGAGCTCCTGCACCCCGTCCTCGTCTATATCGCCGAGCGCCGGCGTCGAGATGTGGTACGTCCCCGGATTCTTCATCACGAAGAACACCCCGTCCGTCGCCGGGTTGTTGTCCCCATCCCGCACCTCGGTCCCATTCACGTGCCACGCGTACACCTTGCCCCCGACATCGTATGCGATGATCTCGGGAGCGCCGTCCCCGTCGATGTCTCCGACGACCGGGCTCGCCCAGCACAGCCACGTTGTCGACTTCGGCCAGCCCGGTAGCACCGCGCCGTCCTTATTGAAAACGAATATCTGCCTCGTGTTCCATGAGGCCCCGATGATCTCGTTTCCGGGCACCCCGTCGAGGTTCGCGAGCGCGACCGTCGCCGTGAAGTTGTCCCCGAGCGTATTGAACACGCCCCACGTCACGGGCTGTCCGTCGCCGTCGCGCAACTCGATGCCGTTCCCGTGCCATGCGTAGATGTAATTCGAACCGCACACGATGTCCGGATGCGTATCGCCGTCGATGTCGGCGATCTTGACGCTGCTCGCCGTCTCCTTGCCCATCTTGTTCGGCCAGCCGAGCATCTGCGGCGGGCTCGTCGTCGCGGTCTTCTCGACGCTCCGCGGCCCTTCGTTGCCGCACGAGTCGACCGCCGTGACCACGTAATAGTACCGGGTGCTGGGGAGGATGCCCGCGTCACGGTATGTCGTGAAGTAGATGAGATCCTTGTTCGCGAGGGTATAGGGGCCGCCCGATGTAAGCGAATGGTGCACCTGGAAGCGGTCCTTCGTCGTATCGGCCCGCCACGTCACCTGCATCTCGGTGGGACCGTACGTCGAGTTGAGAACGAGCATTGTCGGCGCGGCCGGCCGGCGCAGCTCCATCCGCTTGCTGAAGACGCGCCCGTATGCGTCCGTCAGCTCGAATTGGAAGTAGTTGACCTGCGAGAGATTCACTTCGGAGAGCACGAAGCCGTCCCCATACTTGACGCCGAGGATCGGGATGTCCTGATAAACGGCGTCGCCGTCGATGACGGTGAGATCGGGATCGAACGAGATAATCCTCCCGGTGAGCCCGTGCGCCGTGCCGGTGCCGAAGTTCTTCACGCCGACCTTGTAGAGGAAGCTCTCCCCGCTCTCGATGACGCCGTTGTTGTTTCCGTACGGGAGCGTATCCTTGGCGGTGCTCACGTAGATCTCGAGCTGGGGCGCGTGCACGTCGAGGGCGAACTTCTCCGACCAGAAACCTCCCGTCGAATCGCGGATGTCGATCGTGAACTCGACGGGGCGATTATCGGGGAGCCCGGCATCCGCGCTGAAAACGAAGGCGTCGATCCCGTACGATTCGACTCCCGCCGCGATGTTGGGGTACGTCGTGACGCTGTCCGTCACGGAGATGCCCGGCGAGGCCGACCGGAGCCGCGCGTAGAGCTTCGTCGCGCCCGTTTGACCGGTGTTCTTGATCTTCACTCCCAGGATGACCTTCTCGCCCGCGTCGAGGATCCCGTCATTATTGCCGATGATCGTGTCGTAGATTCTCTTGTCCGACACGCGGAGGTAAGCGGGGGTCTCCCGCACAACGGAGATCGTATCGGAGTAGCGGGCGTGGTCGAGGCCCGTCACGGTGACGTAGATCCTGCCGACGCCCTTGCAGAGGAAATCGTTGAAGGTGATCGAGCCCGACGCGTCCGTCGCGCCGTACACGTAATCGTCTCCCTCCTTATAAAGGCAGACGTATGCCGAGTCGTACGGCGCCCCGCCGCTATTCACCTGGATCTGTACGTTGTTTTTCCAGAAGTGCGCCGTCGCCGGCTTCGTCACGGCGAAGGTACGCGCCTGCCCCTGGAACATGCAGGCCTCCGGATCCCCGAGGTAGTTGAGAATGAAATGCGTCCACCTGTCGGACGTCTCGCCGCCGGCGCTCGGCGTGAACGCCAGGCGCGACTTCGTGTAGAGCTTCCCGAGCTGCACGATATTGTCATTGAAAAGGAGGTGGTAGTATGCGTCAAGGTAAGGCCTCGACGCGCTCGGAAACGCCGCCCGGCTCGAACCCGTCACGGCGAATGCGCCGCCCTTCGTATTCCGGAGAAAATATTCGGCGAGGCAGTCGGTGTCGAAGGCGACGTTGTCGCAGTTCATCAGGTACATGGAGAAGAGGGACTTGCCGTTCGCGAGACCGTTCGCATCGTAGTTGATGATGGCGGCGTCGCCGACGGACATGCTGTACTTGCTCCCGTGACCGGCGTGCATCACGTGGTTGAGCCCCGCGCTCATCGAGTCGAGCGTGGCCGCGCGTGTCTCCTGGACCGATCCCGGGTAGAGGAAGTAGGTTTCATAGAGACGAGCCGTCGTAACGTCGGGGTTCTCCTGGAGGTACGTCGTGTATACCGATTGGCCGATCTCGGCACCATCGAGGCCTATGGTAGGGTCGGTCGGGTAGTTTACCGGGAAGATGACCTCGCCGAGGAGGAGAAACTTTTTCTTCGAGGGGAGATTGGCCGGCTTCTCGTAATCCATCGTTTTGTCGACGACGGTCGTCGCCTGGTCAAGCGTCTCCACGGGCATCCTGCCGATGTAGACCTCGGAGTAGAGATCGACGTTGTCGCCCGGATGCAGGGCATCGTGGTACGCCTCGCCCCACAGCGAATCGCCGTCGGCGTTCCAATTGCCGTCGAGGCACGAGAAGTACATATCGGTGGGGATGAA